>NZ_MUOA01000079.1:0-114204 GCF_002001065.1 Pseudomonas sp. A25(2017)
CGGATGGGGGCCGGGGTGGCCGATCAGTTGGCAGACGGGCGGGTGCTCAGCGGCGTGGGCGGGCAGTACAACTTCGTTGCCCAGGGTCATGCGCTGGAGGGCGGACGTTCGATCCTGCTGCTGCGCAGTTGGCGTGAGGCCGGGGGCGAGATCAGCTCGAACATCGTCTGGGAATACGGTCATTGCACGATTCCCCGGCACCTGCGCGACATCGTGGTGACCGAGTACGGCATCGCCGACCTGCGAGGCAAGACCGACGCTGCGGTGATCGAGGCGTTGCTGAATATCAGCGATTCACGCTTCCAGCCCGGGTTGATCGAGCAGGCGCAAAGTGCCGGCAAGTTGCCGAAGGATTTCCGCCTCGACCCGCGCTTCGCCGACAACACATCGGAACGCTTGCAGGCGATCCAGGCACGCCATCCGAACCTGTTTCCCGAATACCCGCTGGGGTGTGATTTCGATGAGGTCGAGCGGGACCTGCTGCGGGCGCTGAACTGGCTCAAGAGCAAATTCAAGCTCACCGAGATCCTGGAGCTGGGCAAGGCCGCGCTCGATGCGCCGCAGCCCTGGGAGTTTGCCGGGCATCTGGAACGGATGCAGCTGGCCAGCCCTGAAGGGCTGAAGGAGGAGTTGTTTCAGCGGTTGTTGCTGGCGGGGCTTAAGGCGACTGCGCCTTAGCAGCGTGCACATTCCACTGTGGGAGCGGGCTTGCTCGCGAAGGCGGTGTGTCAGCCACATCAATGCTAACTGATACACCGCCTTCGCGAGCAAGCCCGCTCCCACAGGGGTATGAGGGGGTTATTCGATGAAGGTCACGACCCCACCCGCCAGTGACTTGACCCGGGCCAATGACTCGACGCGATAGCCCTGGGCATCCAGTTCCGCACGCCCGCCCTGGAATGACTTCTCGATCACGATCCCCAGCCCGGCGACGGTGGCGCCGGCCTGCTTGATGATGGAGATCAGCGCCTGGGAGGCTTTGCCGTTGGCCAGGAAGTCGTCGATGATCAGCACCCGGTCGCTGCTGGTCAGGTGACGCGGGCTGATGGCGACGGTGCTTTCGGTTTTCTTGGTGAACGAATACACGGTGGCCGACAACAGGTTTTCCGTCAGGGTCAGGGACTGTTGCTTGCGGGCGAAGATCACCGGTACGCCCAGGTTCAGCCCGGTCATGATCGCCGGGGCAATCCCTGAGGCTTCGATGGTGACGATCTTGGTGATGCCCGAATCCTTGAACAGCGCAGCGAATTCGTCGCCGATCAGTTTCATCAACTGCGGGTCGATCTGATGGTTCAGGAACGCGTCGACTTTCAGGACCTGATCGGAAAGCACGATGCCTTGTTCACGAATTTTCTGGTGCAGGGCTTCCATGAAGCCTCCTCTGATGACGCGTGAGCGCCTGAAGTCGGTAAAAAAGTAGTCGATTCTAGCGCTTTAACATCGCGCGTATATCCGCCAGGGCGCTGTTGCCGCGAACGACTTTAACTTCCGTCGGCGTGTCGTCGTTGCCTTCCCAGGCCAGGTCGTCCGGCGGCAGTTCATCGAGAAAGCGGCTGGGGGCACAGTCGATCACTTCGCCGTATTGCTTGCGCTTGGCGGCGAAGGTGAAGGCCAGCGTCTGACGGGCCCGGGTAATCCCGACGTAGGCCAGGCGCCGTTCTTCCTCGATGGTGTCGGCCTCGATGCTGGAGCGGTGCGGCAGGATTTCTTCTTCCATGCCCATGATGAACACGTAGGGGAATTCCAGGCCCTTGGAGGCGTGCAGCGTCATCATCTGCACACCTTCGGCGCCGTCTTCCTCTTCCTGCTGGCGCTCGAGCATGTCGCGCAGCACGAGTTTGCCGATGGCGTCCTCGACCGTCATGTCGCCGTCTTCGTCTTTTTCCAGGGTGTTCTTCAACGCCTCGATCAGGAACCAGACGTTGCTCATGCGGTAGTCGGCAGCCTTGTCGCTGGAGCTGTTGGTGCGCAGCCAGTTCTCGTAGTCGATGTCCATCACCATGCTGCGCAGCGCCGAAATCGGATCTTCCCCAGCGCACTGTTCGCGAACCTTGTCCATGAAGCGCTTGAAGCGCGCCAGGCGGTCGGTGAAGCGGCTGTCCAGATGTTCGCCCAGGCCGATTTCGTCGGTGGCGGCGTACATCGAGATCTTGCGTTCGGTGGCGTAGTTGCCGAGCTTTTCCAGGGTGGTGGAACCGATTTCCCGGCGCGGCACATTGATCACCCGCAGGAAGGCGTTGTCGTCGTCCGGGTTCACGATCAGACGGAAGTAGGCCATCAGGTCCTTCACTTCCTGGCGTCCGAAAAAGCTGTTGCCCCCCGACAGGCGATAAGGGATCTGGTGATGCTGCAGTTTCAGCTCGATCAGCTTGGCCTGGTAGTTGCCGCGGTACAGGATCGCAAAATCGCTGTACGGCCGGTCGGTGCGCAGGTGCAGGCTGAGGATTTCCATGGCCACGCGCTCGGCTTCGGCGTCTTCGTTGCGGCAACGGATCACGCGGATCTCGTCGCCGTGGCCCATCTCGCTCCACAGTTGCTTTTCGAACTCGTGGGGGTTGTTGGAAATCAACACGTTGGCACAGCGCAGGATGCGGCTGGTGGAGCGGTAGTTCTGCTCCAGCATCACCACTTTGAGCGACGGGTAGTCTTCCTTGAGCAACATCAGGTTTTCCGGCCGCGCGCCGCGCCAGGCATAGATCGACTGATCGTCGTCGCCTACCACGGTGAACTGGTTGCGCGTACCGATCAGCAGCTTCACCAGCAAATACTGGCTGGCGTTGGTGTCCTGGTATTCGTCCACGAGCAGGTAGCGGACCTTGTTCTGCCATTTCTCGAGAATGTCGGCGTGGTCCTGGAACAGCTTGACCGGCAACAGGATCAGGTCGTCGAAGTCCACCGCGTTGAACGCCTTGAGCGTGCGCTGGTAGTGGGTGTAGACGATGGCGGCGGTCTGCTCCTTGGGGTTGCGGGCGTTTTCCAGGGCCTCGGGCGGCAGGATCAGGTCGTTTTTCCAGGCGCCGATCATGTTCTTGATCTCATCCACGCCGTCGTCGCCCGAGTACTCCTTTTGCATGATGTCGGTCATCAGGGCCTTGACGTCGGTCTCGTCGAAAATCGAGAAGCCCGGTTTGTAGCCCAGCCGCGCGTGTTCCTTGCGGATGATGTTCAAGCCCAGGTTGTGGAAGGTGCAGACCGTCAGGCCGCGGCCTTCGCCGGCGCGCAGCAGGCCGCCGACCCGTTCCTTCATTTCCCGGGCGGCTTTGTTGGTGAAGGTCATGGCGACGATGTACTGGGCGCGGATGCCACAATTCTGGACCAGGTGCGCGATCTTGCGGGTGATTACGCTGGTCTTGCCGGAGCCTGCACCGGCGAGCACCAAAAGAGGGCCGCCGACATAGTTCACGGCTTCTTGCTGCCGGGGATTGAGTCGGGACATGACAGAGTCAGGGAGTCGTTTGCGAAATGGGCCGGCATTTTAACAGGCTCTGAGAATTGTGCTGCTCTGTCCGACTTGTGACGCACAGCGCATTGTCATTTGCCGCTTTTGTTACTTTCACGCAGGATGTGGGGCCAATCGCGTCCCGCGCAGGATTTGGAGTGGAAAAAAACCACCTAAACCGCGTGTTTGAGAACCATTGGCATTGGTCATTGCCCATGGGCAGGTCATAATGCCCGGCGCCTACCACCTTGCAGAGTCTAGGGAGTCAGCTTGTCAACGCCTGTCGAACCCTTGCGTTTGCTGTTATTGGCCGAAGAGCCTGCGTGGTCAGCAATTTTGCGCGAGTGCCTGGTGCCCTTGGGGCCCTCGGTCGTGTTGATCAGCGCGCCGAGCTGGGAGTCCGTCAGCAGCCTGTTCGAAGACAATCGCAACGCGGTGTTGCTGACCGTTGCGACGTTGCAACCGGCGCCGGGTCGTTGCAGCCTGCCGACCATCCTGTTGCTCGAGCACGAGCCGGCGGCTGCCCCCGACGGCGTCAGCGACTGGCTGGTGCGCGACGTGCTCGACAGCGCGACCCTGCGTCGTTGCCTGCGCCATGTGCGCGAACGCGGCGTGCTGGAAAACACCTTGCAGCGCCTCGCCGAACAGGACCCGTTGACGGGCATTGCCAATCGCCAGGGTTTCCAGACGCTGCTGGCGGCGCGCCTGGCGGAAAACGACGGCCGTGGCCTGGCGCTCGGTCACCTGGACCTGGACAACTTTCGTCACGCCAACGACGCCCTCGGCCACCAGGCCGGTGACCGCTTGATCCTGCAAGTGGTGTCGCGGCTCAAGAGCTCGCTCGAGGCCGGCGATCAATTGGCGCGATTGGGCAGTGATGAATTCGCCCTGTTGATCGACACCCGCCGCGCACCACAGCGGGCCGAGTGGATGGCCGAGCGTATTACCGAAGCTTTGGCCGAGCCCTACTGGGTGGACGGTGAAAGCCTGCTGATCGGCTGCAGCCTGGGCGTTGCCCACGCCCGCGCCCAGGCCGGCGCCGATCCACTGATGTGGCACGCCCATATCGCCATGCAGCAGGCCAAGAGCACCCAGGGCTGCACCTTTCATATCTTCAACGAGCGCATCAATCGCAATGCCCGCAGCCTCGCCGACCTGGAAAGCGAGCTGCGCCGGGCACTGCGCCGTGACGAGTTGGAACTGCATTACCAGCCACGGCTGAACCTCGATGGCGGCCACATCGTCGGTCTCGAAGCCCTGGTGCGCTGGCGTCACGGCGAACGTGGCTTGCTGCCACCCAGTGAGTTCGTGCCGCTGGCCGAACAGAGCGGCCTGATCGTGCCGCTGGGCTACTGGGTGATTTCCCGCGCGCTGCGGGACATGCAGGCCCTGCGCGAGCGGGGGCTGGCGCCGTTGCACATGGCGGTCAACCTGTCGTTCCGGCAGTTCCAGGACAGCCAGTTGCTGCCGACCCTGAGCCGGTTGATCGCCGAGCGGGGTGTCGAGGCCCAATGGCTGGAGTTCGAACTCACCGAAACCGCCGTCATGCGCCGTAGCGAGCTGGTCAAGCAGACCATGGATGCCCTGGGCCGCCTGGGAGTGCGCTTCTCCCTGGACGACTTCGGTACCGGATTCTCCTCGTTCGTGCACCTCAACAGCCTGCCCATCGCCCTGCTCAAGATCGACAAGAGCTTCGTCGGCGGCATGGAGCAGCGCGAAGAGAACCGCAAACTGGTGCACGCAATGATCAACCTGGCGCACAACCTCAACCTGGAAGTGGTGGCCGAAGGTGTGGAAACCCGGGAGCAACTGGACCTGCTACGCGGTTTCGGTTGTGACCAGGTGCAGGGTTTCCTGATCAGCAAGCCGTTGCCGTTACCGGAGTTGGTTGAGTACTTGACCTTCGAGGGTGATCAGCAGTCGATGCTGGAAATCAGCTGACACAAAACCCTGTGGGAGCGGGCTTGCTCGCGAAGGCGGTGGGTCAGTCGATATATGTCTGGCTGATACACCGCCTTCGCGAGCAAGCCCGCTCCCACATAGGGAATCTCAGTCGGCTTGGATGCTTTCGAAACGCCTCAGCCCAGGCTCACTGCGAATCATCCGCTTCATCTTCCATTCAAACGCCGCCGTCAGGCTCACGGCCGCGCAGGCCAGCCCCAGGGCCAGGCCCCACCAGACACCGGTCGGTCCCCAGTTCAGGTGGAACGCCATCCACCACGCCGCTGGCGCGCCGATCAGCCAATAGCAACCCAGACCGACCAGGAAAGTGGTCTTGGCGTCCTTGAGCCCGCGAATGCAGCCCATGGCGATGGTTTGCGTGCCATCGAACAGCTCGAACCACGCCGCCACCGCCAGCAGGCTCACGGCCAGGTTGATCACATCGCGAAACGCCGGGTCGTCGTGGTCCAGGAACAAGCCGACCAATGGATGGGGCAGCAACCAGAACACCATGGCGAACGCCAGCATGGCGACCGCGCCAAAGCCAATCCCGACCCGACCCGCCAGGCGCGCCATCAGCAACTGCCCGGCGCCATAGTGCTGGCCGATGCGCATGGTGATGGCGTAGGACATTCCCGCCGGCACCATGAACGCCACCGAGACGATCTGCAGCGCGATCTGGTGGGCTGCCAACGGCGTGCTGCCCATGGTGCCCATGCACAGCGCAGCGAACGCAAACAGCCCGACCTCCACCGCGTAAGTGCCGCCAATCGGCAGGCCCAGGCGCCACAGCTCCTTGAGGTACTGGCGATTGGGCCGCGACAGGCCGTCGAGCAGCGGATAGGCACGGTAGGCCGGGTGCCGATGGATATGCCAGGCCAGCGTCAGGGCCATGCAGTTGGCGACGATGGCCGTGACCAGGCCGATACCCATCAAGCCGAGTTTTGGCAGGCCGAACATGCCGGTGATGAGCGCGTAGTTGAGCAGGAAGTTGGCCACCGTCCCGCCGAGGCTGATCACCATGACCGGTGTGGCCCGGCCGATGGCACTGGTGAAGCCGCGCAGGGCCATGAAGCTCAAGTAGCCGGGCAGGGCGAATGGCAGCGCCAGCAGGAACTGTCCGGCGGACAGCACGTTGGTTTCGGTCTGGCCGAACATCAGCAGCACCGGCTTGAGGTTCCACAACAGCAACCCGGCCATCAGCGCCATCAACCAGGCCAGCCACAGTCCGGCTTGGGTCAGCCGGGTGGCGCCTTCGACATCGCCTGCGCCCTGGCGGATCGCGACCAGGGTGCCCACCGCAGCGATCACGCCGATGCAGAAGATCGATACGAACGAATAGGTGGCCGCCCCAAGCCCACCGCCGGCCAGGGCTTCGGGGCTCAGGCGTGCCATCATCACGGTGTCGGTGAGCACCATCAGCATGTGCGCCAACTGCGAGGCAATCAACGGCCCCGCCAGCCGCAGGATGGCCCAGAGTTCGGTACGCGCTGGATGCCGCATGATCATCACGCTCCATGTTCAAACAAGGCAGTAAAGCAACGATTCTCGGCGCTCTCGGCTGATTGCACAAAGGGATAAAAAAGATCGCTGGCATGATTAAAACTCATGCTGGATGGGTTTCTGGTAGGGTTTGCGAACAACGCCATGGAGCTTCTGCGATGCCTCGTCGTCTTCCTCCTCTTTATGCGCTGCGGGCATTCGAAGCCGCGGCGCGCTACAGCTCGTTCACCCGGGCCGCTGAAGAGCTGTCGATCACCCAGAGCGCCGTCAGCCGGCACATTCGCACGCTGGAAGATCACTTTGCCTGCCGGCTGTTCCTGCGCAGCGGCCGTAACCTGCAATTGACCGAGGCGGCGCGGTTGTTGTTGCCGGGCGTACGTGAGGGCTTCATGGCGCTGGAGCGCGCCTGCCATACGTTGCATGGCGAGGATGGCATCCTGCGCATGAAAGCGCCTTCCACGCTGACCATGCGCTGGTTGTTGGCGCGCCTGAGTCGCTTCCGGCATTTGCAGCCCGGCAACGAGGTGCAACTGACCAGTGCCTGGATGGACATCGACTCGGTGGACTTCAACGTCGAGCCCTTCGATTGCGCCGTATTGTTGGGCAACGGGCATTTCCCGGCGGACTGGGAGGCCAGTTTGCTGTTTCCCGAGGAATTGATCCCGGTGGGCGCGCCGAACCTGCTGAACGACCAGCCTTGGGATGTGGCGCGGTTGGCCAGCGCTGAATTGCTGCACCCCACGCCGGATCGCCGGGACTGGCGCAATTGGCTGCAACGCATGGGCCTGTCTGACAAGGTCTCGCTCAAGGGGGGCCAAGTGTTCGATACCCTGGAGCTGGGCATGATCGCAGCGGCACGCGGCTATGGGGTTTCCATGGGCGACCTGCTGATGGTGGCCGAGGACGTCGCTCAGGGGCGCCTGAGCCTACCCTGGCCGACGGCTGTCGCCAGCGGTGAACACTATTACCTGGTCTGGCCGAAAACCCGACCGGGAGGTGAACGTTTGCGCCGACTCAGCGACTTCCTCCAGGGTGAGGTGAAGGCCATGCAATTGCCCGACGTGCAGCGTTTGGGCTGAAGCGTTGCAGTTGGCGTGATAGCCAATTGACATTAATCCTTCCAAGCCGCTCAAGTATTTGGTTTTGCCGCCGAATGTGTGGGGATGGAACCTTCGTGCAGAAAGGACCAACTTACACCTCACTCGAAAAATGCCGAGCGTGCGAGCGTGATCAGGATGATCCGGTCTCTCGGCCAGGAGCCGTCATGTCTCAACCCCGTGCCCGGATCGCCTCACAGCTAGGCCTTGCCCTCGCTGTGATATTGGCGATCGTGATCTCCGGCAGTACCGTCTTCGCCCTGCGTTCGCTGGACGCTGCCAACCTCGCCACCCGTGAAGAACACCTGGCCAGCGAAGCGCGTCTGATGGCCGATCAGCTCAATACGTTCCACGGCTCCTTGCGCGAGAGCACGCAGCGGTTGGCCGGTCTGTTCGAAAAGCGCTTCAGCGCGGGCCTGACCGTGCATCCGGACCAGCCGGTGACGGTGGCGGGCGTACAGACCCCAGGCTTGAACCTGGGCAGCGAAGTGTTGAATAACAACTTCAAGGAAGTGGATGACTTCAAGGCGATGACCGCCGGGGTTGCCACGGTATTCGTGCGCAGCGGCGACGATTTCATCCGCGTCAGTACCTCCGTCAGTAAACAGGACGGCACGCGGGCCATTGGTACCGTGCTCGACCGCGCCGGTCCAGCCTATGGTCCGGTGATCAGCGGGCAGAGCTACATCGGTCGAGCCTTGCTTTTTGGACGCTTCTACATGTCGCAGTACACACCTGTACGCGACAGCGGCGGCAAGATCATTGCCGTGTTGTATGTAGGCTTCGACTACACCGATGCGCAGAACGCGCAGTTCGAGAACCTCAAGCGTTTCCGCATCGGCCAGACCGGTTCGCTGGCATTGTTGGATGAACAAAACAAATGGCTGGTGCCGCCGGCGGGCGTACAGGCGCTGGACAACGCTACTGCGGCCATCACCGGTTTGATCAAAAAACCGGGCAAGGGTGCGTTCTGGGACGACACCGCGGAAGCGTTCTACAGCGTCGCCGCACCGTTCGAAGGCGGGCCATGGGCGGTGGTGGCGAGCATGCCGAAAACCGAGATTCGCGCCGTGACCTGGAGCGTCGGTACGCAATTGGCCATTGGCAGCCTGCTGGCGATGTTGTTGGCGGTCGGCTCGGCAATGTGGTTGCTGCGCAGCAAACTGGCGCCGCTTGGGGACCTGGTACGCCAGGCCGAAGCCTTGGGCGCCGGCGACCTGAGCGTGCGCCTGAACGTGTCGAGCCATGATGAAATCGGTCAGTTGGCCCGTGCCTTCAACCAGATGAGCCAGGCCTTGTCGACCATGGTCGAGCACATCCGCAAGGCCTCCCAGGAGGTCAACAGCCGCGCCCAGGCGCTGTCCGGGTTGTCCAGCGGGGCGTATGAAGGCATGGAGCAGCAATCCGGCGAAATCACCAGCATGGCCGGCGCGGTGGAAGAGTTCAGTGCGACCTCATTGAACATTGCCGACAACATGGGCAACACCGAGCGCCTGGCCCAGGAAAACGCCCAGCAAACCCGCATTGGCCGGACCTCGATGGACGAAGCGTCGTCGTCCCTGGAGCAAATTGCCGGTGCGCTGAACAGCACGGCCACGGTCATCAACACCCTGGGCCAGCGTTCCCAGGAAATCGGCGGCATCGTGGGTGTGATCACCTCGATCGCCGAGCAGACCAACCTGCTGGCCTTGAACGCCGCCATCGAAGCTGCCCGCGCAGGCGAGCAGGGCCGTGGTTTCGCCGTGGTGGCCGATGAAGTCCGCAGCCTGGCTTCCCGCACTCGCCAGGCCACTGACGAAATTTCCAGCATGATCAACAGCATCCAGCAGGAAACCGGCAATGCCATCAGCACGATGGAGCAGGGCAATGTGTTGATGCAGGAAGGCCTGTCGCGCAACGCCAACGTGGCCACGGCCCTGGCCCGCATCGATGAGCAAAGCCGCTCGGCCGGCCAGCAATTTGCGGCGATCACCACCGCCACCCAGGAACAAAGCAGCACCGCGACCTTGCTCAGCAGCAACCTGCAAAGCATTGCCATGGCCAACAGCGAACAGCGCCAGGTGGTCTCGAACCTGGCACTCACCGCCAAGGAACTGGAAAAACTGGCCCAGGACCTGCGCCAAGAGGTTGATCGGTTCCGCTGAAGCGTCCCGTCACGAGCAAGTTCACCCATACCCCTGTGGGAGCGAGCTTGCTCGCGATGACGGCTGCCCAGCCAACATCATCTCAATCTGACCCACCGCTATCGCGAGCGAGCTCGCTCCCACAAGGGAATTTGCGGTGATCCCGCTCCTGGCGTCCGCCCGGAATCAGTGTGGGAGCGGGCTTGCTCGCGAAGGCGGCTCTCCAGCCACATCTCTGCTCACTGACCCACCGCTTTCGCGAGCAAGCCCGCTCCCACAAAAGCCCCATTCTTGTGAATCTCCCTTTTTAAGGATATTGCTGTTTTTAAGCTTGCTGAAACGTTTCTTCAAGTCTATAAAAACCGCACAACTCCAATAAAAGGTCGTGACCATGACTCCGCTCAAACTCCTCGTTACCCTTGGCGCCTTGGGCGCTGCCTCCCAGGCGATGGCTTGGGATTACGTCCTGCTGGATACGGATAAAGCCGCCCAACCCTGGCAAATCACCAGCCAGCAACTCGGGGTGAAAACCGACAAGCCCTTTTCCGTGACGATGCGCACCCTGCACGGCGGTCGGCAGGAAGGCGTCAGCATCGTCGACATCGACAATGGCACCCTGAAACTTTCGGTCGTCCCGACCCGTGGCATGAACGTGCTGCAGGCTTCGGTCGGGAATGTGCGCATGGGTTGGGATTCGCCCGTCAAGGAAGTGGTCAATCCGGCGTTCATCGAACTCAACGGTCGAGGTGGGTTGGGCTGGCTCGAAGGTTTCAATGAGCTGGTCACCCGTTGCGGCTACGAGTGGGTCGGCCATCCCGGCATGGACAACGGTGAGCTGCTGACCCTGCATGGTCGCGCCGCCAATATTCCTGCCAACAAAGTCACCTTGCACATCGACGAAAAGCCGCCCTACGCTATCACCCTGCGGGGCGAGTTGAAGGAGCAGGCGTTCAAGAAGGTCGATTTCTCGGTGCAGACCGAACTGGTCACCGAACCCGGCAGCGTGACGTTCGCGCTCAGCGATACGCTGACCAACAACGGCGATTATCCGAAGGAATACCAAGCGCTCTACCACAGCAACTTCAGTACGCCGTTCCTGGAGCAGGGCGCCCGTTTCGTGGCACCGGTCAAGCAGGTTTCGCCGTTCAACGACAAGGCCAAGGGCGATTTGTCCGATTGGCAAACCTACCGGGGCCCGACCAAGGATTACGACGAAACCGTCTACAACGTCGTGCCATACGCTGACGCCAAGGGCGACACACTCACCGTGCTGCACAACAAGGCCGGTAGCCTCGGTGTGTCTGTGGGCTTCAACACCAGCACGCTTCCGGTGTTCTCCCTGTGGAAAAACACCGATACCCAGGGCCAGGGCTACGTGACCGGGCTGGAGCCAGGCACCAGTTTTTCCTATAACCGCCGGTATCAGCGCCCCCTGGGTCTGGTTCCTACCATCGCGCCGAAAGAGCACAAGCAGTTCCAGATCCACTACAGCCTGTTGGCGGACAAGGGCGCAGTGGATAAGGCGCTCACGCGCATCGACGCCATCCAGAACGGTCAGAAAACCGAAGTCCGGGAAACACCGTTGGTGGACCTGAGCAAACCATAAGGCGGTTCAGGGGTTAGTCGGCCGATACTGCAATGCTTCGGCCAGATGCTCGCGGCGGATACACCCCGCTTGCTCCAGGTCCGCCAGCGTCCGGGCGACCTTGAGCAAGCGATGGGCGGCGCGCAACGACAGGGTCAGCCGTTCGCAGGCGGTTTCCAGCCAGGTTTCATCGGTTGTGGATAACTTGCAATGCTGACGCAACCCCGGCAGATCGAGGAAGGCGTTGGCGCAGCCCTGGCGCTTGTGCTGACGCTCCCGGGCCTCGGCCACCTGTTCGGCGACCGTGGCGGTATCGTCTCCGGATTCGCGCTTGGGGTTCAACGCCGTGGCTTCCCGGGCGACGGTCAGGTGCAGGTCGATGCGGTCCAGCAGCGGCCCGGAGAGTTTGTTGCGGTAGCGCTGCACCATGTCCGGTGTACAGCAGCAGCGTCCGCTGGGCTCGCCAAGATATCCACAGGGGCAAGGATTCATTGCCGCCACCAACTGGAAACGCGCCGGGAAGCGTACTCGGTCACGGGCGCGAGACACCACGATGTGTCCAGACTCCAGCGGCTCTCTCAAGACCTCCAGTACCCTGCGGTCAAATTCCGGCAGCTCATCCAGAAACAGCACGCCATGGTGGGCGAGGGTGATCTCCCCTGGCTGCGGCTTTGACCCGCCACCCACCAGCGCCGGGCCGGACGCCGAGTGGTGTGGTTGGCGAAACGGGCGTTGCGGCCAGTGGCTCAACGGTATGCAACTGGCCACCGACTGGATGGCCGCGACCTCCAGGGCTTCGCTTTCGGCCAACGGTGGCAACAGCCCTGGCAAACGGCTCGCCAGCAGGGTCTTGCCGGTGCCCGGTGGCCCACTGAACAACAGGTTGTGAGCCCCCGCGGCGGCAATCAGCAAGGCCCGCTTGGCCCCGGCCTGGCCTTGTACTTCATTCAGGTCGGGGTAGGGCTTGCTGGCCGAGAGCAGCCCATTGGAAACGAACGGCTCTACCGGTGTGTGGCCGTTGAAATGCGCCACCGCTTCGAGCAGATGGTCCACGGCGATCACCTTCAGCCCCGAGGCCAGGCAGGCCTCCTCGGCATTGGCCCGCGGCACCACCAGCATGCGCCCGGCCTTGCGCGCCGCCAGCGCCGCGGGCAATACCCCGCGCACCGGGCGCACCGCGCCGGACAAGGCCAGTTCACCAAGGCATTCCACGTCGTCCAGCGTCAGCGTTGGCACCTGCACGCTGGCCGACAGGATCCCCAGGGCGATGGCCAGGTCGAAGCGTCCGCCGTCCTTTGGCAGGTCTGCCGGCGCCAGGTTCAGGGTGATGCGTCGTGCCGGGAAGTTCAGCCCCGAATTGATGATCGCGCTGCGCACCCGATCCTTGCTTTCCTTCACCGCCGCCTCCGGCAGGCCAACCATCGTCAGCGACGGCAAGCCATTGGCCAGGTGGACTTCAACGGTAACAGCAGGAGCCTCGACACCTACTTGGGCGCGGCTGTGGACGATGGCAAGCGACATGAATCATTCCTTGAGTGAATAGGGCGCCGCGTCCTGCGGCTCTGGAAGGTTAGTCGTGGGGACGAACTTGGGCGCGGAAATTGATGGGGGAAAATTTGGCAGGATGTTTCGAGGGCAAGTGACAGCCAAGGGGCGGCAAGCGGGATGCGGTAGCCGATACCACCGCCTCACCTGGCCACGCAAAATGCCCGGGAAGGACCCTCTGCTAGACTGCGATTTGCCCAGTCGGCACTTGGCGGTATCAACGGCACAACGAGGAAGTGGCCATGAACGATCTGCTGGCGCTGTTAACCGACAAGCGCTTCATGCCCCACGGGCATTGCTACATGTGGCGTCCGGATCTGCTGTGGACCAATGTGATCGCCGATGGCTTGATCGCCCTGTCCTACGTCACCATCCCCTTCACCCTCCTGTACTTTATCCACAAGCGCAAGGACGTGCCGTTCGACTGGATGCTCGCGGCCTTTGGCGTGTTTATCCTGGCCTGCGGGACCAGCCATGTGATGGAGATCCTGACCATCTGGCAGCCCTATTACTGGCTGATGGCGCTGGTCAAGGTGATCACCGCGATTGCCTCGGTGATTACCGCCATCCTGCTGGTCCGGCTGGTGCCGGCGGCCCTGAAGATCCCCAGTCCGCAGCAATTGGCCAAGGTCAACGACGAGTTGCGCGAGGCACAGGCCGAACTGGTCACCACCGCGCGCCGGGCCGGCATGGCGGAGATCGCCACCAATGTGCTGCACAACGTGGGCAATGTGCTCAATAGCGTGAATGTGTCAGCCCAGGTCCTCTACGAGAAGGTGCATACGTCCAAGGGGCCAGGGGTGGCCAAGGTCGCTCAGTTGATGAAGGAGCATCCCGATGATCTTGGTGACTTCATCAGCAGCGATCCGAAAGGGCGCGCGCTACCCGACTATCTCGACAAGCTGGCCGACGCGCTGGCCGTCGAGCAGCAGGGCATGATCGCCGAGTTGGCGCAGCTGACTCGCCGAATCGACCACATCAAGGAAATCGTCGCCACCCAGCAATCCTATGCCGGCAACGCCAGCGTGCTGGAGCCGGGCTCGTTGCGAGAGCTGGTCGAGGATGTCGTGCGCATTTGTGATGTGTCCCTGGCCCGCCACCACATCACCCTGATCAAGGAATTCAGTGATATCCCGCAAATGCCGCTGGACAAGCACAGAGTGCTGCAGATCCTGGTCAATCTGATCAACAACGCCAAGCAGGCGCTGGACGCGGGTACGAACCGGCCGCCGCAGATCATCCTGCGCCTGAAGACCATTGACGATGAGCGCGTGCGGGTCGAGATCGAGGACAATGGCGAGGGGATTTCGCAGGACAATCTTGCGCGGGTGTTCGAGCACGGCTTCACCACGCGTGTCGACGGTCACGGCTTTGGCCTGCACAGCTGCATCCTGGCTGCGCACGAGATGGGCGGCGATCTGACCGTGCAGAGCGCCGGGCCGGGTCGCGGCGCGTTGTTTATCCTGGAGCTGCCGCTGGCACTGGCCCCGTCTCAGCGGGCGGCGGATGGTTGAGCTGTCAGATCGAGGCCTAGGACACGAAGTGTTACAGGCACTGCGGATAACCGGGGGAGCAGGCCGAGCGCCGCGCTTGAGTCACATGTAAAAGCAATAAGGGTCTCAGACGAAATGTCTGGTTCTGTGCAAGATCCTTGCGATTAAACCTGCTTCAGCGGAGGAAATCCGCTGCTTGGGAAACGCTATCACCTTGTTCTCAGTGAGGCGGAACACTTTCGCAGATTCAATGAACGCTGGTACCGGCAGGTACGACTGGTCCTTGGAATCGAAGGAATCAAAGGTGAGCGCCAACTGTATTCCGACTTCTGGTTTACCAGACTCGTCAACGTTCTTCATAAAATTCTCCACTGCTGCTAGCAGCTCACCAGATGACCTTAAATGCCGCGGGAGGATAGTCCCTGTACGATGAGAGATTCAAGGGTCGGAATGGCTTCTATTGTAACGAAGGCGACGGGATGGGCTTCCCTGGTATGCATATTTCCTTCGGCGTTTTTCCGGCCTTTGGGGTGAGCGGAGAAAAAGCGCAGGAATCGTGAGGGAGCCACACCGTCAAAGGGCATCACTCTGACCTTATCTGTCTCGTTTTCATTTTCAGTTATAGCATCCTCATGAAGCTTGGTAGCAAGGCTCTTTCTGTATGGTTCCAAGAAGTAAACCTCCCGGACTCCTGCTGCAACGATGTGTCGAGCGCAAGAGTGGCAGGGATAGGTGGTGACGAATAGCTTCCCGCCCCGGATCTTCCCTCCATCAGTACCGCCAGCACTTAACAATGCATGCATTTCAGCGTGCACAGCGCGCGAAAACTCAATCAAACTCTTCAACTGCGACTTCTTGCGGATGACTTGGTAGACCTGATCTCGTTTGGCCTCTTCGATGAGGCCTTCGCTGGTCAAGAGATCGACTATCGCATTGGAAATGGCTCTTTTTTCTTGGTCGTTGGAGCAAAAGCCGCCCCCAAGGTTCCAGCAGCGCCGGTCTTCATCGGGTGAGCTACCGTATGTTTCTGTCTGATAGAGCCCACCGAAAGCTTTGGGTACATCGTTCCATCCGGTGGCTAGGATCTCCCCATCAGCACTGGTGATAGCGGCGCCGACCTGTCGCGAAAGGCACGCTGAATTCCGTGCGGCTGAGAATGCCGTATACATGGCCCGTTCATTCAGGGTTGGGGTTGCAATCACCGTCCCCAACATGAGGTCGAGAAAGCGTTTTACCCGCCCTTTACGATGTGTGTCTGTAGTCTTTTCCACGCGTAGGAAAAAGTCAGCTTGGGGAAACGTGTCTTCGACTCGCTGACCGTGATCTATTTCCTCGCCAGAGTCCCTGTCGATCAGATCGTGGATGTGATCGCCGGGACCTTTGGAGCGTTCAAGCCTGGCAATGCGCATCTCAATGGGTGAGTACACCCCCACTACATGGAGCATATCTCCATAGATAGACCGCAACAGCTTCAACTCATCGATATGTTTGATTGAGTCGATGATGTGACAGTAGCGAACGGTCACCTTAGGGACGACCGATGATTCTGCATCTTCGAATAAATCGGGCTCGAGATTTTTTTCTGATGCTTGCTGGGCTTCCTCGCGCTCCAAGGTGATCCGTCTAATTGCAAAGCGAGCCAGGATTTCGTTGCCATACTCAGCACGAAGCTCATTTCCCGCCTCAATCAGCTTAAGAATTGATTTTTCGCCGGTCAGTGCTTTTTGCTTACGAATCTCGTCACTCAGTCGGATGATGTTAACTTTTTCGTAGCTGTAATCATTGCTGAGCAGTAAGTCTTGGAAAGTCTGTGCAACATCGTGCAAGGGAGTCCCCATGGGTCCGCATAGGGCGATGACTATCTCTGGAGTGATCGTCTTTCCTATTGCGCCGATGTCGTCGAAATGACCGCTTTGGCCACTGTTCGCTGAGGCTATGAGGCGGAAGTCTGGTGCTGCCATAACGGTCCCTGTGAGGTATGCGCGCGTTGAGGTTTGATCGTTGCACATTGATATCAGATGCAAGCAGTTTGGCAACCAGCGATGTAATACGCGCGGAGCCTGTGCGACGCTAGGCTGAGGCATTAATCGTGGTATAGCTCTTTATCCCGATTTGGTTTGTATTTCTGGAGGCTCATTTGGTTTCCTCTGGACTCTTGGCGTCGCTGAATCGTAAGAGATGCAGGATCGCCGAGGTAATCAGCCGCGGGAGCTTCTCCTTGTAGGAGCGAGCCTGGATCGGTGAAGGACCTCGGTAACCCAATGGAACTCCACCAAATCGAAGGGCTTCATGATCATCATTGACCAAACTAAAAAAACTGCAGCGCGCGCGAAGCACGCTTCCACCATGGCGGATTAACCGCATTTCGTGGTTGCTCCTCATACGGCAGCAATTGCGGAACATCCTGCAACCGAATCCAAGGCTGGTTATTCCAGTGCAGTAAATTCAAAGACATATCTGGCCAGTTCAGCACGCTCAGAATTGGGCGTTCGGCTGGGGCTAACTGTTGCGCGTCTCTAAGGGTTGGGACTACGTCGTGAGTGAGCCATTCCCGCAGGCCACGATATTCGGGGCAATAGTGATAGATCAGTAACGCATAGATACCGGATTCGCTGATCAGCAGTACGTTCTCGATAGTGCCGTGAATAAGCATTTGTAAATTTTGGTATTGGTCAGGATCGAGTTTGCGTAGCGCTCGGTCATCAAGAAAAAGCCGAAGGAACCGGCCCAGATCGCGAGCGCTGAACCAGGGTTGGTTTTGCAGTAGCAGGGCATGGAGGTGCAGCTTGTGACGGATGAAGACGTGGGGGATCAGATAAGCGTCATCGTGATTCATTGAACAGCTCCTTTTGCTTAAGGGCTGCCATCAATCGTCGCCAAACGATTGGGTGGCAGTTGTGCGCGGGTTGGCGAACCGGAGCAAAAGGAACCCGGCAGACCCGAGGGTCTCCCACGCACAACCGCCATGACTCGATGTGGCGGAAAGGAAGTCCGCCGTCGGATAGTGTGCGCCTTAAGCTGCTCGGGTCGCCAAACCCGGTGCTGAATGTTCAGCATCGAGCGAGCTTAGGAACCTGGACACGGCGGCGCAATCGGACGGAGGCGCTGAGGCTTGTAGGATTTTGCCGGGATGTTGGAAAGGATAGCGATCAAAATATCGCAGCCTTTGGCAGTTCCTACAGGGGTACACGTTATTCGATAGATGTATTCATCTTCGCCTCAAGCTCGGCAACCTTGGCCTCCAGGCTTTCAAGCCGCGCCCGGGTCCGGGCCAGCACGACCATCTGACTGTCGAATTCTTCCCGGCTTACCAGGTCCAGCTTGCTGAAGCCGCTTTGCAGCAGGGCTTTGAACTGGCTTTCGATTTCGCTTTTGGACAGCGGCGTGTCACCGCTCAAGATACGGGAGGCGTGGCCGCTCAGGGCGTCGAGGAGGTCTTTGGGCGCAAGCATGTGCAGGTGTCCTGGAAACAATGGCGGGCAGTGTATCACGCAGTGTCTATAGTCAATTCGCAAGCAAGGGATGCACGCTTTTCGCGCATGAGGCCGGGCGTCGCTGCACTGTTGTTGTGCGTATCGCTGCGGTTCATGGCGCAGTGCACGTCGAGCAGGTGGCCAAGAGACTGAAATCAGAGGGTTTGGGTGCAGATGGCAAGGTTTCTGCTTAGAGGCTGATGACCCATGCACTGATGCAGTCGCTGTGACGAATGCAGTGCAGCAGGCGGAACGGGGAGTTTCGCCAGGATCGGTTAACTGGCACCTGTCGGGCAACTTGGGCCGACGACGCGTTACAAAGCCAGGCACTGCGCTTAGACTTGAGTCGGGTTTGTTTTCCTGGGGCAAGTCCACCAATTCGGGAGAAAGTTTCATGAAGCTAGTCACTGCCATCATCAAGCCGTTCAAGTTGGACGACGTGCGCGAGTCGTTGTCCGAGATCGGCGTGCAGGGCATTACCGTTACTGAGGTCAAAGGCTTCGGTCGGCAGAAAGGTCACACCGAGCTGTATCGTGGCGCGGAATACGTGGTCGATTTCCTGCCCAAGGTGAAGATCGATGTCGCCATTGACGACAAGGATCTTGATCGGGTGATCGAGGCAATCACCAAGGCTGCCAACACCGGCAAGATCGGTGACGGGAAGATCTTTGTGGTCAATCTGGAACAGGCTATTCGCATCCGTACCGGCGAAACCGATACCGACGCCATCTAAGCCGCCAAACCCAACGCCCCAGGAGAAAACAATATGACTCTGCGTAAATTCGCAGGGCTAGGAGCCCTGTTGTCCTTCGCAATGCCTGGCCTGGCCATGGCAGAAGAAGCGGCAGCCCCAGTCCTGAACTCCGGCGACACCGCCTGGATGCTCACGGCAACGATTCTTGTACTGTTCATGACCATTCCTGGCCTGGCGCTGTTCTACGGCGGCATGGTTCGGTCGAAAAACCTTCTTTCCGTGATGATGCAGTGCTTTGCCATTACCGGTCTGATCAGCGTCCTGTGGGTCATCTATGGCTACAGCATTGCGTTCGACACCACCGGTATGGAGCAGGGCGTCGTCAACTTCAACTCCTTCGTCGGCGGTTTGGGCAAGGCCTTCCTGGCGGGCGTCACGCCAGCCAGCCTGACCGGCCCGGCGGCGCTGTTCCCTGAAGCGGTGTTCATCACCTTCCAGATGACCTTCGCCATCATTACCCCGGCCCTGATCGTCGGTGCATTTGCCGAGCGGATGAAGTTCTCCGCCATGCTGATCTTCATGGGCGTGTGGTTCACCCTGGTGTATGCACCGATTGCCCATATGGTCTGGTCCGGCAACGGTGGCCTGCTGTGGGACTGGGGCGTGCTGGACTTCGCCGGCGGCACCGTGGTGCACATCAACGCCGGTATCGCAGGCCTGGTGGCGTGCCTGGTATTGGGCAAGCGCAAAGGCTTCCCGACCACGCCAATGGCGCCGCATAACCTGGGTTACACCCTGATGGGCGCGGCCATGCTGTGGGTCGGCTGGTTCGGCTTCAACGCCGGTTCCGCTGTCGCCGCCAACGGCACCGCTGGCATGGCGATGCTGGTGACCCAGATCGCGACCGCCGCGGCGGCGCTGGGCTGGATGTTTGCCGAGTGGATCACCCACGGCAAGCCAAGCGCACTGGGCATTGCCTCGGGTGTGGTCGCCGGTCTGGTTGCAATCACCCCGGCTGCCGGCACCGTGGGCCCGATGGGCGCCCTGGTCATCGGCCTGGCGGCGGGCGTGGTGTGCTTCTTCTGCGCCACCACCCTCAAGCGCAAACTCGGTTATGACGACTCCCTGGACGCCTTCGGCGTACACGGCATCGGCGGTATCCTCGGCGCGATCCTGACCGGTGTGTTCGCAGCTCCGGCACTGGGTGGCTTCGGCACCGTGACCGATATCGGCGCGCAAGTGTGGATTCAGTTCAAAGGCGTGGCGTTCACGGTGGTCTACACCGCGATCGTCACCTTCATCATCCTCAAGGTTCTGGACGCCGTCATGGGTCTGCGTGTCACCGAGGAAGAAGAAGCCGTGGGCCTGGACCTGGCCCAGCACAACGAGCGTGGTTACAACCTGTAAGCACGCGCAATAAAAAATGCCCGGTTCGCCGGGCATTTTTTTGCCTGGAATTTGTCATTGCTCACAAGGTGCAGTGGTTTTTCCGACGCCTTTTGTTGTGGATGCGACATGGGGTTTTATACCGCCAAAGGCTTACACCGAAGCAAGAATATTAGGCCCTTTGTTTTTTCCCTGAGCGCGCTAGAATGCGCGCCGAACGTGCGGAGATCTGTATGTGGCAACAGACGCTGATAACCCTGCGGGCAAGGCCCCGGGGCTTTCATCTGGTGACGGACGAGTTGCTTGCCGGCCTGCCTGAACTCCAGGCGTGTCGTGTCGGTCTGTTGCATCTGTGGCTGCAGCATACCTCGGCTTCGTTGAGCATCAACGAGAACGCCGATCCGGCGGTACGTCGAGACTTCGAACGATTTTTCAATCGGCTGATCCCACAAGGAACCGCCGACTATGAGCACAACGACGAAGGCTTGGACGACCTCCCGGCGCACTTCAAGGCCAGTGTGCTCGGTTGCCAGGTCAGCCTGCCGGTCACGGCAGGACGGCTGGCATTGGGTACCTGGCAAGGTGTTTATCTGGGCGAGCACCGCGATCATGGTGGTGCTCGTAAAGTCCTCGCCACCTTGTACGGTGAAGGGGCATAACCGCTGATTGCCGGCGGATATTGAATTTTTTCTGGCAGCCTTCGAACAGATGGCGAAGCTGGGCTATAACTAATCTGCTTTTCGCAAGTCATGAGGTAGAACATGAGCGACGATGATCTGGAAAACGACGACCTCGAAGTAGGCGACGAAGACGAGACCGAAGAAGGCCTTGAAGCGGCAGCGGAAGACGTTGCCGACGACGATGGGGCCGATGTTCCGGCACCTACCGCCAAAGGCAAGGCCAAGGCAGCCGTGTCGGTTGACGAGTTGCCGAGTGTAGAGGCCAAGAACAAGGAGCGTGATGCGCTCGCCAAGGCCATGGAGGAGTTCCTGGCCAGGGGCGGTAAGGTGCAGGAAGTGGAGGCCAACGTGGTCGCTGATCCGCCCAAGAAGCCTGACAACAAGTACGGCAGCCGCCCTATCTGAGTATCGGCTTCATTGCTTGCTGAAAAAGCCCGCCGTCGCTGCGGGCTTTTTCATGGGCCAGATAAAGTCTCGGACCTGTGGGAGCGAGCTTGCTCGCGATAGCGGTGGGTCTGTTGGCATTGATGTTGGGTGTGCCGCCGCCTTCGCGGGCAAGCCCGCACAGAGGTTGTAGGGCTGCAGGGCGGGGGTTCAGTGCTGGCGATGCCACCCTGCCAATAACCCCGGCAGTTCGGTCAGGCTGCGGATTTCTGCATCCGGCGCGTGGTCGGCATTCCAGGGTTTGCCTGCCGGGTTGAACCATACGGCGCGCAGGCCGGCCTGTTGGGCGCCGGCGATGTCGTCGCCCGGGTGATCGCCAATGTGCACGGCGGTTTGCGCCGTGGCGCCGCCGCGTTGCAGGGCTTCGTGGAACAGCCGGGCGTCAGGCTTGGCGATGCCGATGTCTTCGGCGCACAAGGCGAACTTGAAATAGTCCGCCAACCCCAGGCGCCGCACGTCGGCGTTGCCATTGGTGACCACACCGAGGGCGAAATGGTTGGCCAGGATCTCCAAGGTGGGCTGCACCTCGGGAAAGACTTCGAGTTGATGGCGGGCGTGCAGGAACGTCTCGAAGGCTTGGTCCGCCAGCTCAGACGCTTGCCACTGATCGTAGCCGGCTTCCTGCAAGGCACGGAACAGCACCCGCCGGCGCAACGCACTGATGCGATGCTTCAGGCCGGGCTCTTCGCGCAACACCTGCTCGCGAATCGAAAAAAGATGCTCCACCGGCACGCCGCCCAGGTTTGGTGCGTTGTCGGTGAGCCATTGGCGGAGTATGGCTTCGGCGCTGGCGATCACCGGGGCGGTGTCCCACAGGGTGTCGTCCAGGTCGAAAGTGATCAGCTCGATGGTCATGATTCGTCGCCCTTGATGCGTTTGGCCCTGGGGTGGGCACTGTCATAGACCGTTGCCAGGTGCTGGAAATCCAGGTGGGTGTAGATCTGTGTGGTCTTGATGTCCGAGTGCCCCAGCAGCTCTTGAACGGCGCGCAGGTCCTGGGAGGACTCCAGCAGATGGCTGGCGAAGGAGTGCCGGAGCATGTGCGGGTGCAGGTTCTGTCCCAGCTCCCGTTCGCCGGCAGCTTTGACCCGCAACTGAATCGCCCGCGGGCCGAGACGTCGCCCCTGTTGGCTGACGAAGACCGCGTCGTCGGCAGGGTTGGTCAGCGCCCGCAGCGCCAGCCATTGCTCCAGGGCTTCACGGGCCTTGCGGCCAACGGGCAACAGGCGTGTCTTGCTGCCCTTGCCGAGCACCTGGACCATGCCATCGGCCAGGTCCAGTTGATCCAGGTTAAGCCCCGTCAGCTCTGAAAGCCGCAGGCCGGAAGAATAGAACAGCTCGAGAATCGCCTGGTCGCGCCGTGCCAGGAAGTCATCCTCGACGGCACCTTCAAGCAATTGCAGGGCGCGATCGGTGTCGAGAGTCTTCGGCAATCGGCGTTCGCCCTTGGGCGGCGCCAGGCCGGTGGCCGGGTCGTGATCGCACAGGCCTTCGCGATTGAGGTAGTGATACAGGCCGCGTACCGCCGACAGCAGGCGCGCCAGGCTGCGGGAGGATTGCCCCTGTTGATGCAGGCGGGCGATCAGGCTGCGCAGGCGTTGGATGTCCAGGGCCGACCAGCTGCCGATGTTCTGCTTCTGGCACCAGCCCAGCACTTTTTCCAGGTCGCGGCGATAGGCCAACAACGTGTGGGGCGACACCTGGCGCTCACTGCGCAGGTGTTCGCAGTAGGCGTCCAGTTGTCGTTCCATCATCCGCGTACCGAGCGCAGCGAACCGGCGACCCTTGGCAGCACCCGACCAGTGACTTCGGCGATGTAGCTCAAAAACAGCGTGCCCACCGAACTCTTGTAGTGCTGCGGATCGCGGCTGGCGATGGCCAGCACGCCATGCACGCCCTGGTGGGCGATGGCGACGACAGCGGTGGAGCCGATCTGCTTGCGTTGTTCTTCGCCAAACAGGAAGTCCAGCTCATGTTCGCGCAGGCTGCCGCTGACGCTTTTGTCTTCCGTGAGCAGGCCGCCAATGGCCGTCTGCGCTTCGGCGTGGGTCACCCAGCGGCCCACCGGCATGGCGTTGTCACCGAACAGGATCAGGCTGACAAAGGGTACCTGGAAATCCTGGCGCAGGCTGTCTTCGACGCTCATGACCAGGTCTTCGAGGGTGTTGGCGTCCATCAGCGCCAGGATCAGCCGACGGGTCTTGTCGAAGAGTCGGTCGTTGTCCCGGGCCACGTCCATCAGGTGCGAAAGACGATGACGCATTTCGATGTTGCGCTCGCGCAGGATTTTCATCTGGTGCTCAACCAGCGACACGGTATCGCCGCGCCGGTGGGGGATGCGCATCGTCGCAAGCAGTTCTTCATGCTCGACGAAGAAGTCCGGATGAGCCTCCAGGTAAGCCGCCACAGCTGCGGTTTCTGGAAGGCTGGGGGATTCGTCGGGCTGTGGGGCTGGAACCTGTGGCTGGTCGGTCATGGGTTTGGCTCACTCAAAGACGAATTTGTCCTTCGTATACGCGCACTGCCGGGCCGGTCATCATCACCGGTTGGCCAGGGCCTGCCCATTCGATGGACAGGCGCCCGCCGGGCAGGTCGATCAACAACGGCGAATCCATCCACCCCTGGCTGATCGCAGCGACTGCGGCCGCACAGGCGCCGGTACCGCAGGCCTGGGTTTCCCCGGCGCCGCGTTCCCAGACGCGCAATTGTGCGCGGTGGCGGTCGATGACTTGCAGGAAACCGACGTTCACTCGCGCGGGGAAGCGCGGATGATGCTCGATTTTCGGCCCCAGCTCATGCACCGGGGCACTGTTGATATCTGTCACGCGCAGCACGGCATGGGGGTTGCCCATGGAGACCGCTGCCAGTTCCACCGTGGTGTCGTCGACATCCACCTGATAGCTCAAGGCCTGGGCAGGTGCCTGGAAGGGAATGTCCGCCGGTACCAGGCGCGGAGCGCCCATGTTGACGCCGATCTGGCCGTCGCTGCGCACATCCAGTTCGATGATGCCGCTCTTGGTCTCGACGCGGATCTGCCGCTTGGCGGTCAGGCGCTTGTCCAGCACGAAGCGGGCGAAGCAGCGCGCGCCGTTGCCGCATTGCTCCACTTCCGAACCGTCGGCGTTGAAGATCCGATAGCGGAAATCCACGTCCGGGTTATTGGGTGCCTCGACGATCAACAATTGGTCGAAACCGATACCGGTGTGCCGGTCCCCCCATTGCTTGGCGTGCTTGGGCAGGATGTGCGCGTGCTGGCTGACCAGGTCGAGGACCATGAAGTCATTGCCCAGGCCGTGCATCTTGGTAAAACGCAGCAGCATGGTCTTACTCCGGCAGCAGGCTTTCGCCGGCAAACAACTCGGCTACCGTCTCGCGGCGACGCACTTCAAATGCCTGATCACCGTCCACCAGCACCTCGGCGCAGCGGCCGCGGGTGTTGTAGTTGGAACTCATGACAAACCCGTAGGCACCGGCCGAATGCACGGCCAGCAGATCGCCTTCTTCCAGCGCCAGCTCCCGACCCTTGGCCAGGAAGTCACCGGTTTCGCAGATCGGGCCGACGATGTCGTAGCTGCGTGCCGCGGTGTCGCGAGGGCGCACGGCGGTGACGTCCATCCACGCCTGGTACAGCGCCGGGCGGATCAGGTCGTTCATCGCCGCGTCGACGATGGCGAAATCCTTGTGCTCGGTGTGCTTGAGGTACTCGACCTGGGTCAGCAGCACGCCGGCGTTGGCGACGATGTAGCGGCCCGGTTCGAACATCAGCGCCAGGTCACGCCCGTCGAGGCGCTCACGCACGGCCTTGATGTAGTCGGCCACCAGCGGCGGCTCTTCGTCGCGGTAGCGCACGCCGACACCGCCGCCCAAATCGATATGACGCAGGTAGATGCCGCAGTCGCCGAGGCGGTCGACCAGCGCCAGCAGGCGGTCGAGGGCATCGATGAAAGGCTCCAGGGTGGTCAGTTGCGAGCCGATGTGGCAATCGACGCCCAGCACTTCCAGGTTCGGCAGTTGGGCGGCGCGCACGTACACATCTTCGGCGTCGGCAATGGCGATGCCGAACTTGTTTTCCTTGAGACCGGTGGAAATGTACGGGTGGGTGCCAGCGTCGACGTCCGGGTTCACGCGCAGGGAGACCGGCGCGCGGACGCCCAGCTCGGCGGCGACGATTTGCAGGCGCTCCAGTTCGTCGGTGGACTCGATGTTGAAGCAGTGCACGCCAACTTCCAGGGCGCGACGCATGTCTTCACGGGTCTTGCCGACGCCGGAGAACACGATCTTGTCGGCGCTGCCGCCAGCGGCCAGCACACGTTCGAGCTCGCCACCGGAGACGATGTCGAAACCGGCGCCCAGGCGCGCCAGGACATTGAGCACACCCAGGTTGGAGTTGGCTTTTACAGCGAAACACACCAGGTGCGGCATGCCCTCGAGGGCATCGGCGAACGTGCGGTACTGGGCTTCGATGTGAGCGCGGGAGTAGACATAGGTCGGCGTGCCGAAACGTTCGGCGATCGCGGACAGGGCAACCCCTTCCGCGAACAGCTCCCCGCCACGGTAGTTAAAAGCGTCCATGGCGTTCCCTTAGTAAGTGGTGTGGGTATCGTGCGAGTGCGACTTGGATTGCGACGACTTGGCCTGTTCTGCTTGTTCTTCGGGAGACTTGCTGTCATCAGGCAGGTACAGCGGACCTTTTTGACCACAGGCTGTCACGAGGCAGGCAACCGCGACGAGCGCAGCAAGGGAAGAGATCAGGCGCTTCATGGCGAAATCCTTGAAAATGCTTTAATTGCGCCGGAGTATACCGGCCACCCGTCAGCTTGCCTATGCAACGGGGCGCCCGTCCGGCGGCGCTGGTGGTCGTCAGTGGGTATATCCTTTGCAATCGCCGGGAAGCGTCCGTATCTTGCGGCGCTTGAGCATGAGCAGACATTTTCGAGGTTGCCGCAATGAGTTTGACTGAAGCCCGTTTCCACGACCTGGTCGATGCGACCCAGCAAACGCTGGAGGATGTGTTCGATGACAGTGGCCTGGACATTGACCTGGAAATCTCCGCCGGTGTTCTCACCGTCAAGTTCGAAAACGGCAGCCAGTTGATTTTCAGTCGCCAGGAACCGTTGCGGCAATTGTGGCTGGCGGCGGTCTCCGGTGGCTTTCATTTCGACTACGACGAAGAAAGCGAACGCTGGATGTGCGACAAGAGCGAAGAGCAGTTGGGCGAGATGCTCGAGCGCATCGTCAAGCAGCAGGCTGGCGCGGAACTCGATTTCGAAGGCCTGTGACGGCGTGAGCCAGACAGCCCCGATACGGCCTCCCAAGCCGCTCTACAGCAACGTCAGCCCGGCCGTGCCGTCGCCGTGTACCGGCGTGTGCAAGCTGGATGAACAGAAGGTCTGCCTCGGTTGCTTGCGCCACGTGGAAGATATCCGCGAATGGCGCTCGGCCGACGACGAACGTCGGCGGGTCATCTGCGCCGAGGCGGCTAAACGCAAATCTCTGGTGTGATCGCCCACTGTGTGGGAGCAAGGCTTGCCTAGCAACCCTGTGGGAGTAAAGCTTGCTCGCGATACAAGCGCCTCGGTTCCAGAGAGACCTCGCTGTATTCATCGCGGGCAAGCCTTGCTCCCACAATCCCCTCGCCACAGTAATTCTGCTCCCCATGACAATGGGTAGATTTGTCCCGAGTTGTTTATTTATTGAGCTGTGGTAGTGTCCAGCTACGCCTCCACTTATCGAGGCCCGTGAAAACCCCGCCTTTTTGTGGCGGGGTTTTGCTTTTTTTGTGCAGAAGAAAGGAGTCTGCCAGGATCATGACCGCACCTTCCATTACCCTTACCCGTCTGGACGTACAGCGTCTGGAACGCCTGATCGACAGCCTTGATGAAACGCTGCCGGGCGTGATTGCGCTGCAAACCGAACTGGATCGCGCCGAGAACGTGGTGGGCCACGAAGAAGTGCCTGCCGATGTCGTGACCATGAACTCGCGCGTGCACTGCCGCGAAGAAAGCAGCGGCAAGGACTATCACCTGACGCTGGTTTATCCACAGGACGCCAATGCCGACGAAGGCCGGATTTCGATCCTGGCGCCAGTGGGCAGTGCGTTGCTGGGCCTGAAGGTCGGCCAGCACATCGACTGGCCGGCCCCGGGTGGCAAGACGCTGAAGCTGACGTTGCTGGAGGTCGAGTCGCAGCCGGTCAATGGCGGCGACTGCGCGTTCTGAACCCGTCTCAGACCTGGTTCAGTGCCTCGTTCAGGGCGCGTTCCAGGTCGGCCTTGTAGCGCAGGTACAAATTGCTTGAACAGGCGCCGTCGCCCACCAGGCCCGAGAGATCCAGGTCGGTGATGTAGCAGCGATAGCGCTGGGCTTCGCGGCGCTGTTCGACGATCTCCCTGGCGACCACGCGGAACAGTTGGTCGCCATGTTCCAGTTCGGAAAACTCCTGCTGATCGCAATACAGGGTGACGTGTACCTGCCCGTGCGCCGCTTTGCCGATGATCGCCTGCACGTCATAGAACGGCTTGTTGACCAGCATCTGCGGGGCTTGCCGCGCTTCGATCCGTCGCGCCCGGCCGCTGCCTGAGGGCAATAACTGGTAGTACAGGGTTTCCAGGGTCAGCGGCTGGGCGACATCCAGCGGCAGCAGGGCATCGCGACGGTACAGCACCGATTGCAAAAAGCGCTGCAGCGGCACCAGCAGGCTTTGTTCGTCGTGATACGGCACGTGTTGCTGCCACAGTGCGTTGAACTCATCGAGCACATACAGATCGGCTTCGTCTTCGTTGGTCCGGTAGAACACCTGGATGCACTCGGGCTGGCCCATGGGCAGGATCAGCGCCAGGTCGTGGTCTTCCAGGGCCATCGGGTCCAGGTGCAAGGGGCTGTAGGCCGTCAGTTCCTCGCCCAGGTAATCCATCAGCGCCGACAGGCTGCCCAGCGCCACGTGATTGACCTGGCCGGGCACCAGTTCCAGCACGTGATAGTGCTGCTGGACCTGAAGCAGATAGCGGTGATTGAGCCTGCTCAGCAGCAGGGTCTGCGCCGTGTCGATGACTTCCTCGACGCGCCGCGCAATGAATTGGGCGCGGTTGTGGCAGAAACAGCGCACCTGCAAGCGTGGCTGGTGCTGGGTGACGGGCAGGTCGTTGAGGTAATCGCGCAGGCAGTCGAGCAGGGCGTGTTCGCCGTCAAAACGGTTGACCAGCACCTCATTCCAGCTGTTGAGCGTGACCTGGTCGAGGGTCAGCACCAGGTTCTCCCGGACCCCGGCATAACTCAGGGAGTCGGTGCGCTCGGTGGTCATCAGGATATTCAGGTCGCGGTGGTGCTTGAGCGGGTCGACGCCGACGTTCACCAGAATCAGCACTTCGCTGGGCACGCTGGCGCGCAGCAACTGTGCTTCATCCACCGTGGTCAAGGGCAGGGCGATGGACTGCTGCAGGCTGCCCAGCAGGTTGAACAGTTCGAACTCGCTCAGGTCGCTGTCGCCTGGGTGCAGCGCCAGGCGCGTGCTGCTGTCGATCACGCCGTTGCGATGGCACCAGGTCAGCAGTTCCAGCAGCTCGCGGCAGCGCTTGATCGGCGCGAAATTCTCCCACTCCAGGGCGTTGAGGCTGCCGTTGTACAGCGCCCACTGGTTCTGCCCCGGTTCTTTCTTGTTGGGCGACTGGACCAGCGTCAGGGTGTCTTCGGCCAAGTCCGGCGCGATGCCAGGGTTGATGAACTCGACCTTGTCGGCCTTGCGCTCGAAGGCCGCATACAACCGCCGGCCAAGCACGTTGAGATCGCGCTTATTGATCAGGCTGACGGTTTTCTCGGTGCGGGCGAACTGAGTCAGGAAGCGGTAACTGTGGGTGAGCTCGTTGACCAGGGCCCGTCGCTCGTGGCTGACCTGGCGGACTTTCCATTGGCTGCGGCTGTCCAGCAGCGCCAGTTGACGCTGGTCCCAGGCCCATTCCCGAGCCAGTCGCTCGAGCAGTACCCGTTGCCAGCCGCTGCTGCGCGTCTGGCCGGTGAGCTTGCGATTGACCTTCAGGTACAGCGCGCGGCGGATCAACTCCAGGCGTTCGGATTCGCCGCGGGCATTGAGGTATTCCTCGATGCGGCGGTAGACCAGCATGTACGGGTCCAGCTCTTCGAGGTCCAGGCGATTGGCAAACACGGCCTGTTTGAAGCGTAAGCTCAGGCAGCGGACATTCGGGTGTTCGCTGGCATAGACCTCGGTCAGCAGCAGCTTGAGCACGGACTTGTAGGGCGACTCGATACCTTTGAACAGCTGCCAGAGCCCGGCACCGACGAATTCGCCTGGCGGAATGTAGGCCAGGTGCCCCAGGTCCAGGGTTTCATCGGCGCGAATGAAACGCTTGGACATCAGCGTATGGGTGTACTGCTCATAGTTCTCTTCTTCATAGACCGGCACCAGCCACCAGATCGGCGTGCGCCCGGCCAGCCAGATCGCGGTGCGGTAGAACTCGTCCAGCAACAGGTAATGCTGGGTCGTGCCGCAATCGTCGGAACTGAGCTGGTTGTCACGGTCACCCCTTACGAAACGCGCCGGGTCGATCAGGAAAAAGTGGGCTTCGGCGCCCTGGGTCGCGGCCCAGATCTCCAGCAACTGGCATTTCTTGCGCAGCTCGGCCAGTTCATCGTCGCTCAGGTCCGGCCCGTGGCACACCCACACGTCCATGTCGCTCTGGTCGGCTTGGGCCAGGGTGCCGAGGCTGCCCATCAGGAACAGGCCAAGGATCGGCCGTGGCGGGTTGCTGCCGTGCCGGGGCTTGTAGGAAAACGAACGGGTCAGCCGCTGGGCTTCGGCAAGGATATTGGCGTCAGGCTCGTAGTTCGACAGCCCGGCAGGCGTGCTGCCGGAAACGTAGCCGGGCAGCAGCGGATGGTTGACGTGGAAGAACAGCGGCAGCAACGTCAGCACGCCTTGCTGGCGCGGCGACAGGCCTTCGAGGGCGCGCTCCATCCGCACGGTGTTGAGCTTGAGAAAACGTGCGCGCAACTGGCTCAAGACCTTGCGGTCGATTCCCTCGTCCAGATCGGGGCGTATTTCGTGATTGCGGGTCATGTCAGCTCAAACCGGCTCGCGGCGTCGAACGTGGGGGTGATGGCAGGTTAGCGCCCGATCTTGGGAATTCTTAAGCTGAAAACAGAATTCGGATGCCGGTTTTTTACGCAAGGCACCCGTGCGCCTACGGAAATCCCGTAAAGGAGATTTCCGTGGGCGACAGGGGGGATCAGGCGGCTTCTTGCACGCTGAGTATCGTCAGGACGGTTTGTACGTTTTGGGCGGCATCTCGGCCCAGGCTGGTCAGGTAACCACCGTCGGGCTGGGTGATCAGATCTTTTTCGAACAGGCGTTGGGCAGCGGCAATCGCTTTAGGGGCAGCGGTCTGATGAATTTTCAGGCCTTCCTGGGAACTGTCCAGGTTGAAGAGTGCGAGGATTTCCAGTTCGGCAACCAGCTCAGGGGTAAGCGACATAAGGACTCCAGACTTTCTAGGAATTTGGTCGACAGCGTCACTAAGGTGAGCGCACTCGGCCGGCCTGTCCAGTCTCAGTGTCATGCTTTTTTGCTTGAAAGCATTTTTTGTGGCCCCGCAGAAGCAGCGTAGGAGCTGACGAGTGCAACGAGGCTGCGATCTTGTCCCAGACACTTGAGTCGAGAGCGAAAGATCAAGATCAAAAGATCGCAGCCTTCGGCAGCTCCAACAGGGCGCAGCCGAGCGGGAGCAAGCACCGTTCACTTCTTCTCTGGCGGCAACTCAGGCAACGCGCGCAAGGCGGCTTCGTACCACTCGGTATTGAACGGGCGATCCTCTTCCAGGATCGCATCGATCTCCACCGCCAGCACATGGGCCATCAGGTTGAGGATTTCTTCGCGCTCATAACCGACCAGGGTCAACTTGTTGAAAGTGGCCTTGGCTGCGGGCGGATTGTCACTTTCGATCTGGTTTTCGATGGCCTGGATCAGCGTGTTCTCGACGAATTCTTCTTCGTCGTTGTCGATGTCGGTTGGCTCGCTCATGGCAGGCTCCTGGGAGAAAGGTCGCCAGTTTACCTGCATTCAGCGGCGTGATGCGCCTGGCAAGAAATACCCCGACGGTCTATAACGCAATGCTGCCAACCCCGCACGGCCTGGAGGCTTTGTAATGATCGAGCTTTATGGTTTCTCTGTCAGTAACTATTACAACATGGTCAAGCTGGCGCTGTTGGAGAAGGGCCTGCCCTTCGAAGAAGTGCCGTTCTACCCCAACCAGACCGCCGAAGCGTGGGCCATCAGCCCGCGCGGGAAGGTGCCGGTGTTGAAAGCCGAGCAGGGGTTTATCAACGAAACCAGCGTGATCCTCGAGTACATCGAGCAAACCCAGCCAGGCAAGGCCCTGCTGCCCAGTGACCCGTTCGAGCGCGCCCAGGTATTGGCCTTGTGCAGGGAGATCGAGTTGTACATCGAGTTGCCGGCGCGGGCTTGCTTTGCCGAGGCATTTTTCGGCATGACGGTGCCCGATGCCATCAAGGAAAAGAGCAAAGACGAATTGCGGCAGGGGTTCGCCTCGCTCGGTCGGCACGGCAAATTCGCGCCCTACGTGGCGGGCGATAGTCTGACCATTGCCGATCTGTATTTCTTCTACAGCGTCTCGCCGGCCTGCCAGGTGGGCAGGAAGTTGTTCGATATCGACCTGCTGGCAGACATGCCGGCGGCCAAGGCGCTGATGGAGCGCTTGGAGCAGAATCCGAACGTGCGGCGGATCGCTGCGGATCGGGAGGCAGAGATGCCGGCGTTTTTGGCGATGATTGCCGCCAAGAAGTGAGTTTTGAGGTGTTTTGAAGTGAGTCATCGCGAGCAGGCTCGCTCCCACATTTGATCTCCATGGTCACAAAATATGTGTTCACTGAAGATCCACTGTGGGAGCGAGCCTGCTCGCGATGCTTTTGGCTTTTGGCTTTTAGCGGCTGGCGAGCAACGCCTGGCCGCGTACTACGGCTGCCTTGACCTGCGCCGGCGCGGTGCCGCCGATGTGGTCACGGGCATTGACCGAGCCTTCGAGGGTCAGCACGGCAAACACGTCCTGCTCGATCTGGTCGCTGAACTGGCGCAGTTCGTCCAGGCTCATTTCCGCCAGGTCCTTGCCGCTGTCCACGCCGTACTTCACGGCATGGCCGACGATCTCATGGCAGTCGCGGAACGGCAGGCCACGGCGCACCAGGTAATCGGCCAGGTCCGTGGCGGTGGAGAAGCCGCGCAGGGCCGCTTCGCGCATCACCGCGTGCTTGGGCTTGATGGCCGGGATCATGTCGGCGAAGGCCCGCAGCGAGTCGCGCAAGGTGTCGGCGGCGTCGAACAGCGGTTCCTTGTCTTCCTGGTTGTCCTTGTTGTAGGCCAGCGGCTGGCCTTTCATCAGGGTCAGCAGGCCCATCAGTGCGCCGAACACCCGGCCACTCTTGCCCCGCACCAGTTCCGGCACGTCGGGGTTTTTCTTTTGCGGCATGATCGAACTGCCGGTGCAGAAGCGGTCGGGCAAATCGATGAATTGGAATTGCGCACTGGTCCACAGCACCAGCTCTTCGGAGAAGCGCGACAGGTGCATCATCGCGATGCTCGCGGCGGCGCAGAATTCGATGGCGAAATCGCGGTCCGAGACGTTATCCAGCGAGTTGCCGCCCACGGCGTCGAAGCCTAGCAACTGCGCGGTGTATTCACGGTCGATCGGGTACGTGGTGCCGGCCAGCGCGGCGCTGCCCAGGGGCATGCGGTTGGTGCGCTTGCGGCAGTCCACCAGGCGCTCGTAGTCGCGGCTGAGCATTTCGAACCAGGCCAGCATGTGATGCCCAAACGTTACAGGTTGGGCGGTTTGCAGGTGCGTGAAGCCCGGCATGATGCTCTCGGCCTCGCGCTCGGCTTGCTCCAGCAGGCCTTTTTGCAGGCGAGTGATTTCGGCCAGGATCAGGTCGATCTCATCGCGCAACCACAGGCGGATGTCGGTGGCGACCTGGTCGTTGCGGCTGCGGCCGGTGTGCAGTTTCTTGCCCGTCACGCCGATGCGGTCGGTCAGGCGCGCTTCGATGTTCATGTGCACGTCTTCAAGGTCGACGCGCCAGTCGAACTGGCCGGCCTCGATTTCAGTCTCGATGGTCTTCAGGCCGTCGATGATGCTGTCGCGCTCGGCATCGGTCAGCACGCCGACCTTGGCCAGCATGGTGGCGTGGGCGATCGAGCCCATGATGTCGTGGCGATACAGGCGCTGGTCAAAGTTGACGGAGGCGGTGAAGCGGGCGACGAAGGCGTCGACGGGTTCACTGAAGCGGCCGCCCCAGGACTGATTGGTCTTGTCAGTGCTCATGAATTCGCTCGTGATCGGCTGTAGAGAAAGTAGCGGTTAAAGGCTGCGGCGGATGATAGCAGGGTTGCCGGGACTGGCGCTGGCACTGGTCGGCAGGTTTTTTCGATAGACCCCTGGGATCCAACCGGGTTTTCGCGCAACGATATTTTTCGATTGAGCAATATCGTCGTGGCAACCGTCTACAGTGGACTGTAGGACTTTTGCTTTTTCCACCCATGGCGCAGCGGATATAGATAAGAAGGGGGAGCTCATATTGGTCAGATCGACAGTTAACAATCCCTACGGCGACGCCGTGCGACAACGGGCCTCGGGCATCGGTCGGCAAGCGCTGGTAAAGATAGGCAACCGCCTCGCGGCACTTTTTGGCCCTCGAACGAGTCTTAGCGTGGATCGCGGTGACGGATGTCACTTCCCCTGTCTACGCTATCCTTGTGCGAGACTCACGCAGGAATCCAGCGCAATATGAATGTCCTGATCGTTGATGACGAACCACTGGCCCGCGAGCGCCTGAGCCGAATGGTTGGCGAACTCGAGGGTTACAGTGTCCTGGAGCCGAGCGCCACCAATGGCGAAGAGGCATTGGCCCTTATTGACAGCCACAAGCCGGATATCGTGCTGCTCGACATTCGCATGCCAGGGCTGGACGGCCTGCAAGTGGCGGCGAAGTTGTGCGAACGAGAGTCACCACCCGCCGTGGTGTTCTGTACCACCCGGGATGACTTCCCACCCGAGGTGTTGCAGGCCGGTGACGTGGGCTACCTGGTCAAGCCGGTGGCGGCCGAGGCGTTGCTCGAAGCCTTGCGCAAGGCTGAGCGGCCCAACCGTGTGCAACTGGCGGCGTTGACCCGTCCGGCCGCCGAAAGCGGTAGCGGCCCGCGCAGCCATATCAGTGCGCGTACCCGCAAAGGCATCGAGCTGATCCCGTTGAACCAGGTGGTCTACTTTATAGCCGACCATAAATACGTGACCCTGCGCCATGAGAGTGGCGAGGTGTTGTTGGATGAGCCACTCAAGGCCCTCGAAGACGAGTTCGGCGAACGTTTCGTACGCATCCACCGCAACGCCCTCGTGGCCCGCGAGCGGATCGAGCGTTTGCAACGCACCCCCCTTGGGCATTTCCAACTGTTCCTCAAGGGCCTCAATGGCGATGCGCTGATTGTCAGCCGGCGGCACGTGGCCGGCGTGCGCAAGATGATGCAGCAGCTTTAGCGCGGCGGGTCCAAGGCGTTCCATACGTTTCATTTCGAGGAGTTGGCGGCCAGGGAGGCCTTGGGGTCGTGATTCAAATCAAAGCGGTTTTGGCTGAGCTGTTATTATCTGCCGTATCTTTTAAGTACGGATTGATCCATGTCCCCTCGCGAGATCCGCATCGCCACCCGTAAAAGTGCCCTGGCCCTCTGGCAGGCCGAATACGTCAAAGCCCGCCTGGAAGCGGCCCATCCAGGCCTGATCGTGACCCTGGTGCCCATGGTCAGTCGCGGTGACAAGCTGCTGGACTCGCCGCTGTCGAAGATCGGCGGCAAGGGCCTGTTCGTCAAGGAGCTGGAAACCGCGTTGCTGGACAACGAAGCCGACATCGCCGTGCATTCGATGAAAGACGTGCCCATGGACTTCCCCGAAGGCCTGGGCCTGTTCTGCATCTGCGAGCGGGAAGACCCACGCGATGCGTTCGTCTCCAACACGTTTTCCAGTCTTGAAGCACTGCCTGCCGGGAGCGTGGTCGGCACTTCCAGCCTGCGTCGCCAGGCACAGTTGCTGACTCGCCGCCCGGACCTGCAAATCCGTTTCCTGCGCGGTAACGTCAATACGCGCCTGGCCAAGCTCGATGCCGGTGAGTACGACGCGATCATCCTCGCCGCCGCCGGCCTGATCCGGCTGGGCTTCGAAGATCGCATCACCTCGGCCATCAGCGTTGACGACAGCCTGCCGGCCGGTGGGCAAGGGGCGGTGGGTATCGAGTGCCGCAGCGCCGACAGCGACATCCACGCCTTGCTGGCGCCGCTGCACCATGAAGACACCGCTACGCGGGTATTCGCCGAGCGCGCCCTCAACAAACACCTCAATGGCGGTTGCCAAGTGCCGATCGCCTGTTACGCCGTGCTGGAAGGCGAAAAGGTCTGGTTGCGCGGCCTGGTGGGGGATCCCAACGGTGGTCGGCTGCTCAGCGCCGAGGCCCGGGCACCGCGCCACGATGCCGAGGCGTTGGGCGTGCGGGTGGCCGAGGACCTGCTGAGCCAGGGTGCTGCCGACATCCTCAAGGCCGTCTACGGCGAGGCCGGCCACGCGTGACGGGCTGGCGGCTGCTGCTCACCCGGCCGGCGGACGAGTCCTCGGCGCTGGCGGCTGTCCTGGCCGAAGCGGGGGTCTACAGCAGCAGCCTGCCCTTGCTGGATATCGAGCCGGTCCCGCTGTCCGATGCCGGGCGGGCGATATTCCAGGCGCTGGACCAATACTCTGCCGTGATCGTCGTCAGCAAACCTGCCGCACGCCTGTGCGTCGAGTTGTTGCGCCAATACTGGCCCCAGCCTCCAGACCAACCCTGGTTCAGCGTGGGTGCGGCCACCGGACAGATTCTCAGCGATGCCGGCCTCACGGTGTTTTATCCCGATAACGGCGATGACAGCGAAGCCTTGCTGGAGCACTTGGTCTTGCGCCAGGCTGTTGCGCGGCCCGACCCCAAGGTGTTGATCGTTCGGGGTGCAGGCGGGCGTGGCTTGCTGGCAGAGCGTTTGCGCGAGCAAGGTGCTAGTGTCGATTATCTGGAATTGTACCGCCGCCACTTGCCTGATTACGGCGAAGGGGTGTTGCCGGCGAAAGTCGAAGCGGAACGCTTGAACGCACTGGTGGTCAGCAGTGGGCAGGGCTTCGAGCATCTGCAGCGGCTGGCCGGCGATGCGTGGCCGGCCCTGGCGCGGTTACCGTTGTTTGTTCCAAGCCCAAGGGTTGCCGAGATGGCCCGTGCCGCCGGGGCCCGAACAGTTGTGGATTGCCGTGGTGCCAATGCTGCGGCTTTGCTGGCGGCGTTACGGGAACACTCCGTGCCGTTTTCTAATGCAAAGGATGGATACGTGAGCGAAACAGCCTTGCCAAAAGAAGATCTAGACCAGCCAGCGATCGATGCGCCGGTTGAAACCCCGCCCCCAGTGGTGCCGCGTCGCGGCAACGGGCTGGCCGTTGTTGCCTTGCTGCTCGGCGCCGCCGGTGTCGCCGTAGGCGGTTGGGGCGTTTGGCAGGTGCGTCACCTGCAAACCAATAACCAGCAGCAGTCCGCCCAGGTCCAGGCACTGAATGACCAGGCCCAGAGCCTCAAGCTCAACGAGCAACGCCTGAGCGAGCGCCTGGCGCAATTGCCCCCGGCCGAAGAGCTGGAGGAGCGGCGGCGCCTGGTGGCCCAGTTGCAAAGTGACCAGCAGCATCTGAACCAGCGCCTGGAGACCGTGCTCGGTGCCAGCCGCAAGGATTGGCGCCTGGCGGAGGCCGAGCACTTGTTGCGCCTGGCCAGCCTGCGTCTTTCCGCCCTGCAAGACATCAACAGTGCCCAGGCGCTGGTGCAGGGCGCTGATGAAATCCTGCGCGAGCAGAACGACCCCGGTTCGTTCGCCGCCCGCGAGCAACTGGCCAAGACCCTCGCCGCGTTACGCAGCACCGAACAACCGGATCGCACGGGGCTGTTCCTGCAACTGGGCGCCTTGCGTGACCAGGTCCTGGAACTGACCGAGCTGGCGCCCGAGTACAAGGACCGTGGAGAGTCGCTTTTGGGCCTGACCGCCGATGGCGATGGTGCCAGTCGTTGGGCACAGTGGTGGGACCAGATCTCGCGCTATATCCGTATCGACTTCAACGCCGATGAAAATGTTCGTCCGCTGCTGGCCGGGCAAAGCCTTGTGCAAGTGCGCCTGGCCTTGAGCCTGGCGCTGGAGCAGGCGCAATGGGCCGCTCTCAATGGTCAGGCGCCGGTGTACACCCAGGCGCTGACTGAAGCCCGAGACGTGTTGAAGAACAACTTCAACCAGGACAATCCGCAAAGCAAGATCATGCTCGAACGCGTGGGTGAGCTGTCCAAGCAGCCGGTGACGGTGGTCACCCCGGACCTGACGGGCACGCTGAGCAGCGTCCAGGCTTACCTTGAGCGCCGCAACCTCAATGCCCAGGAATCGGTCAAGCCGCTGCCCGCGCCTGGCGCGCAGGAGGCCACGCCATGAAGCGTCTCTACGTGATTCTGTTCGTGGTCATCGCTGCCGCTGCCTTGCTGGGCGTGGCGATTGCCGAGCATTCGGGTTACGTGCTGGTGGCGTACAAGAACTTCCGTTATGAAGCGGGCCTGTGGGTCACCCTGGCGCTGGTGGTGGTGCTCTGGCTGGTGTGGCGAGGCCTGCGGGCGCTGATCGGGCTGGTGACTACGTCCAGCGGCGTGGTCAACCCGTGGTCGCGGCGCAACCGCAGCCGGCGGGTGCAAGTGGCAATCGAACACGGCCAGTTGGACCTGGCCGAAGGTCGCTGGGCCAGTGCCCAGCGACACCTGCATCGTGCCGCCGAAGCCGAGCGCCAGCCGCTGCTGTATTACATGGGTGCCGCCCGCGCGGCCAACGAACAGGGTCTTTACGAACAAAGTGACAGTTTGCTCGAGCGCGCCCTGGAGCGTCAGCCCCAGGCGGAACTGGCCATTGCCCTGACGCACGCGCAACTGCAGACGGACCGAGGCGACACCGACGGCGCGTTGACCACGCTGCAGGCCATGCATGAGCGTCATCCCCATAACGTCCAGGTCCTGCGCCAACTGCAGCGACTGCATCAGCAGCGCGGCGACTGGTCGGCGGTCATCCGGCTGTTGCCGGAACTGCGCAAGGACAAGGTTCTGCCGCCGGCTGAACTGGCTGAACTGGAGCGTCGCGCTTGGGGCGAAAACCTCAGCCTGGCAGCCCACCGCGAGGAGGACGGCAGCGTCGGCTTGCAGTCGCTCAATCGCGCCTGGCAACAACTGACCTCCGCGCAGCGCCAGGAGCCGGCGCTGGTGCTGGCCTATGCCGAGCAATTGCGTCAGTTGGGGGCCCAGGTCGAAGCCGAAGAGGTACTGCGAAGTGCGCTCAAGCGTCACTACGACAGCCATCTGGCGCGCTTGTACGGATTGGTGCGTGGCAATGATCCGATCCGCCAGTTGCAAGCGGCCGAAGGTTGGCTCAAGGACCACCCGGCCGATCCAAGCCTGCTGCTGACCCTGGGGCGCCTATGCCTGCAGAACAGTTTGTGGGGCAAGGCGCGGGACTATCTGGAAAGCAGCTTGCGCGTCCAACGCAACCCCGAAGCCTGTGCCGAACTGGCGCGATTGCTGGCGCAACTGGGCGATGCCGAGCGCAGCAACCAGTTGTTCCAGGAGGGGCTGGGGCTGTTGGATGAGCGTTTGCTGGCCGCGCCGTTGCCGGTTCCGGCTCAGGTGTTGTCCACTTGAGATGAGTTATTGTGGCGCGCCTGCATGAGTGGGAGCAAAGCTTGCTCGCGAAACAGGCGCCTCGGTTTCTGAAAGACCGCGTCGTCTTCATCGCGGGCAAGCCTTGCTCCCACTGGTGATACCCGTTTGTTTTTGGGGCTTTGGTCATGGCCTCAGTAAAGTCCTACAGCCCATCGCGCTGAATCCTCTTTGGCCTGTCGGGAATTCCCTACACCCCCGGTGAAGTGTCTGCGCTGGCCCGCCTTGAAAGGCCCGAGGGCTTTCCTCTACCGTAACTGCTTGTCTCTTCTGTTACGGAACCGCCATGTCTTTGGCCAGCTCACGCTTCTTGTTTCTCATGGCTTCCATCGCCGCAGCCCTGGCGTTGGGCATCAGTACTTATCTGGAATATTCGGTCGGCCTGACACCTTGCAGCCTGTGTGTCTTGCAGCGGTTGTGCCTGATGCTGTTCCTGGCGAACAGCCTTGTGGCATGCGTACACGGTCCAGGGCAAAGAGGCAGTCTCTTCTATGGTGCGGCAGGGTTGGTTTTTGCGGCGGGGGGAATGACCCTGGCATGGCGTCAGGTCTTGATGCAAAGCCATTCGTTCGAGCCGTTTCCTGATTGTATTGCCCAGCCCAAGCTGATGGAATCGTGGTGGTGCGCGTTGCATCGTGTCCTCGACGGCGCCATCGATTGCGCGAATATCACCTGGACACTGTTCGACCTGAGTATCCCCGAATGGAGCCTGTTGTTTTTTCTCGCGGTGTCCAGCGCGATGACCTATCTGCTACTGCGCCTTGCCTGGAGTGCTCTGGTACGACCGCTCAGCGGCGATACGTCGCAGATGCTCCGGGCCGTGGATTAAACACTTGTATGAACATTATCTCCTGCGTACCTTGAAGCCATTGTCGTGCGGGCATAATCTGGCCCGCACGTGTTATTGGAATTGTGTCGCTCGATCATGTTGTGTCTGGCTTGTCCCTGGTCATCAGGCGTGCACAGGCTGCGAGTGGCATGACTCACAAGGGAAGAAATCACCATGCTCGAAAGTTGTCAGAATGCTCAGGAACGCTGGGGTGGGGTGCATCTGCTGATCGATCGCTGGTTGCAGGAGCGTCACGAACTGGTTCGGGCCTATGATGCCCTCGGCGATAAGCCTGAAGCGCTGAGCGAAAGCCGCAAACCCTTGCAGGAGTTCTGCGGTGTGCTGGTCGATTATGTGTCTGCCGGTCATTTCGAGATCTACGAACAACTGACGGGCGAGGCCAAGGCCTTCAACGACAAGCGCGGCCTGGAGCTCGCCGAGCAGATCTACCCGCGCATCGATGTCATCACCGAAAAGCTGCTGGCGTTCAACGACCTGTGCGATGAAGGCAAGTGCGTAGCGGAAAAATTCAAGGAGCTGGGCGGCTTGCTGCACGAACGTTTCGAACTGGAAGACTGCCTGATCGAAGTGCTGCACAACGCTCACAAGGAAGAAGCCGCGGTCCAGGCCTGAGGGTTTCGCGGTCATGAAAAAACGGTGCGCATTGCGCACCGTTTTTTATTGGGTCGGCGTCAGGTCGTCGCGCCCAGCAACTCGATTTCAAACACCAGCGGCGTGAACGGCGGGATCACATCTCCCGCCCCTTCGGCGCCATAGGCCAGGGTCGATGGAATCACCAGCCGCCATTTTGCGCCTACCGGCATTTGCGGCAATGCACTGCGCCAGCCGTCAATCACGCTGTCGAGGTTGAACCACTGCGCCTGGTGGTTGGAATCGAATACGGTGCCGTCCGGCAATCGACCGATGTACAGCACCTGGACCTTGCCGTGAGGACCGGCCTTCGCGCCATGGCCTGGCTTGATTTCGGTCAGCAGGATGCCGTCTGCGAGTTGCTGGACGCCGGGCCGGTTCTTTTCTTCGTTGAGAAATTTCTGCTCCGTTTTCAATGCGGCTTCGATCTGCGGCGTTGTCGATTGCGAGTTCAGTTGCGCCTGGTGTTCGGCCAGGATCTGTTCGATGCGTTTGTCCTCAAGGGCCAGCGGCTTGCCCAGGTAGGCCTGCTGCAAACCTTCGACCAAGGCTTTGATCTGCAGGTCCGGCACGTCCTGGCGCAGGCGTTCGCCAAGGCTTGCGCCCAGGCTGTAAGCCAAATCGTGGGCATCGTTTGCGCTGGTTTTTTCAACGGCCTGGACCGTGGAGCAAACCATGCACAGGAATAAAAACAGGTGACGCGACATGTGTGCTCTCCGGCCTCGAATCGAGGAATTATGCCAGTGCCGATCTCTGTAGAGGTGGATTGCCAAGGCACTGGCGCAGAAGATTTTTCGTCCCTTGCAACGCAACGTCTTGTGTACTGTCAACATGCCCTAGCGGCGGTTGAAGCAGAGGTCTAGTATGAGCCGCACTCACGTCAGTCAGGAGGTAAACCATGTCGGCCACCAAGAAGCCTGTAAACACTCCGTTGCACTTGCTCCAACAACTCTCGGGCAGCTTGCTCGAACATCTGGAAAATGCCTGCTCCCAAGCCCTGGCTGATGCTGAAAAACTGCTCGCCAAACTGGAAAAGCAACGCGGCAAAGCGCAGGAAAAACTGCACAAGTCGCGCACCAAATTGCAAGACGCAGCCACCGCTGGCAAGGCCAAGGCACAAGCCAAGGCCAAAGAGGTCGTGAAAGAACTCGAAGACCTGCTCGATGCCTTGAAGGATCGTCAGTCCGAGACCCGCACCTACATTCTGCAACTCAAGCGTGATGCCCAGGAAAGCCTGAAACTGGCCCAGGGTGTCGGTCGTGTTCAAGAAGCCGCAGGCAAGGCGCTGACGCTTCGTGCTGCCAAGCCTGCCGCTGTATCGGCCAAGAAGCCGGCGGCTAAACCCGTCGCGGCAAAAGCTGCGGCCAAAGTCGCTGCCAAGCCTGCGGCGAAAGCACCGGCCAAAACTGCCAGCAAGTCTGCTGCCAAACCGGTCGCTGCCAGTGCTGCAAAACCTGCGGCAAAAAAACCAGTCGTCAAAGCGGCGGCCAAGCCTGCCGCAAAAACGGCGGCCGCTAAACCTGCTGCCGCCAAGCCCGCTGTAAAAGCTGCTGCTAAACCTGCGGCAAAAGCTGTCGCCAAACCTGCCGCTAAACCCGCCGCTGCAAAACCTGCCGCGACGAAAACCGCTGCCGCAAAACCGGCTGCCAAAGCGGCGGTAAAAGCCACTGCTAAACCTGCTGCTGCCAAACCAGCAGCGAAGCCTGCGGCAACCAAAACGGCTGCGGCCAAGCCCGCTGCGAAAACGGCTGCCAAGCCAGTTGCTGCCAAAGCGGCGGCTAAACCCGCTGCTAAACCGGCTGCGGCCAAGCCTGCTGCTGCGAAGCCAACGGCTGCCAAACCTGCCGCCGCCAAACCAGCCGCCAAGCCCGCAGCGAAACCGGCCGTGAAAAAGCCAGCCGCCGCAAAACCTGCGACTGCGCCAGCCGCCAAGCCAGCGACACCGGCTCCGACCGCGGCACCGGCTCCAACCGCCAGCACTCCGGCCGCGGCGACCAGCCCATCCGCCGCCGTTGCGCCGAGCAGCAGCACCCCAACCAGCGCTTCCTAAGTGCCGGACACCGCGACGCGCAGCTGATGCAGCGCGTCGCGGCTCGCTGGTCCGGCATTCGCCGCCAGCCCTTGCAGCCATTGCGCTGAATCGTTCTGTTGTGTCCCGGGCCAATCCTTGGCCAGCGCTTCCAATCGCTCCAGCAATTGCCGTTCGGCGGCCAACTCCAGTTGCTTGACCTGCTCGCGCAGGCTATCGAGTGCCGTGTCCTGGAGGGCGCTGGTTTTCCATTGGCGGCGAAGCGTGCGCAGTGGCCGCACCACCTCGGCATCCCAAGGCTCGGCCAATCGTCGAAGCTGCTGCAGCCGGTGTTCATTGCAGGCCACGCCGCGCTGCGCCAGCCACAGGCCGCACAGCAGCAGGCAGACGTTGGCGCCGGCGTCTTGTGACGCCAGGCAGGCAGGCTCCACGCCAGGCTTGGCATAGAGGTCGAGGGAAAAGCTCCACAGGTCTGGGGACATCGTGCTACTCGCGCCAGTTGCGAGCGAAGCTGGTAGACTCCGCCGCCATTATGATCCGACTTCAGAACCTGACTTTACAGCGTGGCCCGCAACGTCTGCTAGAAGACGCCGAGCTGACCCTGCACGCCGGCCACAAAGCCGGCCTCATCGGTGCCAACGGCGCCGGCAAATCGAGCCTGTTCGCCTTGCTGCGAGGCGAGCTGCACCCGGACTCGGGTGATTGCCTGTTGCCGGCTGATTGGCGCATCGCCCACATGCGCCAGGAGGTCGACACCCTCGAGCGCCTGGCGGTGGACTACGTGCTTGATGGCGACCTGCGCCTGCGCCAGGTGCAACGTGACCTGGCTGCGGCCGAAGCGGCCCATGACGGTGCCGCACAGGCCCGCTTGCACGCGGAACTCGACAGTGCCGATGGCTACACCGCCGATGCCCGTGCGCGCAAATTGCTCGCCGGCCTGGGCTTTACCAATGAGCAGATGGATCGCCAGGTCGGGGACTTCTCCGGTGGCTGGCGGATGCGCCTGAACCTGGCCCAGGCCTTGATGTGCCCTTCGGATCTGCTGTTGCTCGATGAACCGACCAACCACTTGGACCTCGACGCCATCATCTGGCTCGAAGACTGGCTCAAGAGTTACCCGGGCACGCTGCTGCTGATTTCCCACGACCGTGATTTCCTCGACGCGGTGGTGGATCACGTGGCCCATGTCGATCAGCGCAAGCTCACCTTGTACCGCGGCGGCTACAGCGCCTTCGAGCGCGCGCGTGCCGAACGCCTGGCCCAGCAACAGCAGGCCTACGAGAAGCAACAGGCGCAACGTGCGCACATGGAAAGCTACATCGCCCGCTTCAAGGCCCAGGCCACCAAGGCCCGCCAGGCCCAGAGCCGGATCAAGGCGCTGGAGCGGATGGAAGAGTTGTCGGCGGCCCACGTCGATTCGCCGTTCGATTTTGTCTTCCGTGAATCGACCAAGATTTCCAGCCCGTTGATCGACCTGTCCGACGCGCGCCTGGGCTACGGCGACACGACCGTGCTGGAGAAGGTCAAGCTGCAACTGACCCCGGGTGCGCGGATCGGTCTGCTGGGCCCCAACGGTGCCGGTAAGTCGACCCTGATCAAGAACCTTTCCGGCGAACTCGAACCTCTGGCCGGGCGCCTGACCCGGGGCGAGAACACGGTGGTCGGCTATTTCGCCCAGCATCAGCTCGACTCCCTGGATTCCAAGGCCAGCCCGCTGTTGCACCTGCAGCGCCTGGCACCGACCGAGCGTGAGCAGGTCCTGCGCGATTTCCTCGGCGGTTTCGATTTCCGCGGGGCGCGCATCGACGAACCGGTGTTGAATTTCTCCGGTGGCGAAAAGGCGCGCCTCGCGCTGGCGTTGATCGCCTGGGGCCGGCCGAACCTGTTGCTGCTCGACGAGCCGACCAACCACCTGGACCTGGAGATGCGCCTGGCCCTGACCATGGCCTTGCAGGAATTCAGTGGCGCGGTGCTGGTGGTGTCCCACGATCGGCATTTGCTCAAGAGCACCACGGATAATTTCTTCCTGGTGGCTGACGGCAAGGTCGAGGAGTTCGACGGCGACCTGGAAGACTACGCCCGTTGGCTGGTGGAATACCGTCAGCGCAACGCGCCGGTCAGCAGCACGCCGGTCAACCCGGACAAGACCGACAAGAAAGCCCAGCGCCAGGCCGCCGCCGCATTGCGCCAGCAACTGGCACCGCACAAGCGTGAGGCCGACAAGCTCGAAGCCGAGCTGGGCAAGCTGCATGAAAAACTGCAAAAGATCGAAACCAGCCTTGGCGACAGTGGTCTCTACGAGGCAGCGCGCAAGGATGAGTTGCGCGACCTGTTGGCCGAGCAGGCCAAGCTGAAGGTTCGGGAAGCGGAACTCGAGGAGGCGTGGATGCAAGCGCTGGAACTGCTGGAAAATCTGCAAGCGGAGCTGGAGGCGTTGTCCTGATGGAAGCGTTGGCGTTGCCTATACCCGTCATGTGGATCGAGCCGATCTGGCTGGGCGTGCAAATCCTGCTGATCCTGCTGGCCGGTTATGTCGCGCAACGTGTCGTGGCGCGGACCCTTACCGGCCTGGGTGAGCGTTACCCGTTCCCACCCCAACTGGTCATTATCCTGCGGGGTGTGCTGCGCTGGCTGATCATGGGCAGCGCCGTGCTGGTGGTGCTCGAACGCCTGGGCGTCTCGGCCACGGTGCTGTGGACTGCACTGTCAGGCTTCGTTGCGGTGGCAGCGGTGGCGTTCTTTGCCATCTGGAGCGTGCTGTCGAACCTGCTCTGCGCCGTTTTGATCTACACCGTCGGACCGTTTCGCCTGGGGGATGTGGTCGAGTTGGTGGACACCACCGACAAGCCCGGCATCAAGGGGCGCGTGGTAGCGATCAACCTGCTGTACACCACGCTGATCGAACCCGAGGAACTCGGCACCGGCAGCGCCATGGTGCAAGTGCCCAACAGCCTGTTCTTCCAGCGCTCGGTGCGGCGTTGGCGCGGCAGCGAGGCGTTTCCGGTGGGTGGTTTCGTCGAATAACGCATAGGGCCGCTATGCGGCCCAGCGGGAGCAAGCTCCCTCGCCACGGTTCATACCGGCTTAAGTGCTTGTGCAAAAAACGGTGGTCAACGGCCTGGCGGCGCATTAGCTTAGTCGTTTCGACGAATCCGGGCCGGGGAGTGCAATGATGCTGGAAACATGGCTGGCGTTTTTCGCTGCGTGCTGGGTGATCAGTCTTTCGCCGGGTGCCGGCGCGATTGCATCGATGTCCAGCGGGCTGCGATACGGCTTCTGGCGTGGTTACTGGAACGCCTTGGGCCTGCAATTGGGCCTGGCGTTGCAAATCGTGGTCGTCGCCGCCGGGGTTGGCGCGATTCTCACGGCGTCGGCCACCGCGTTCTATGCGATCAAGTGGTTCGGCGTGGCCTACCTGGTCTACCTGGGTGTCAAACAGTGGCGAGCAATTCCCGCTGACATGACTGACGACGCGGCCCCGCGGCCCATCGGCAAGCCCTTGGCGCTGGTGTTTCGCGGCTTTCTGGTCAATGTCAGCAACCCCAAGGCGCTGGTGTTCATGCTGGCGGTGTTGCCGCAGTTCATCAATCCCCATGCGCCGTTGATCCAGCAATACCTGATCCTGGGCGTGACCATGATCGTCGTCGATCTCATCGTCATGGCCGGGTACACCGGGCTGGCGTCCAAAGTCCTGCGGCTGTTGCGCACCCCGAAACAGCAACGGCGAATGAACCGTGCCTTTGCGGGTATGTTCATTGGTGCGGCGGGGCTGCTTGCGACGATTCGCAAGGCTGCGGTGTAAAGCAAAACCTGTGGCGAGGTTACTTTGTGGGAGCAAGGCTTGCCCGCGATGCAGGCGACTCGATTTCTGGAAGATCTCATCGCCTGTATCGCGGGCAAGCCTTGCTCCCACAAGCATTCGCTCAGCTATTCAGCGCAAAATCACCGGCGCCGTATCCCGAGGCAGGTTATTGCGCTGTACCGGTTCGCTGGGTTGTTGGTAGCTCGGGCCGCCGAGCTGTTCGCTCAGTTGCCGCGCCACGTCTTCCCCCAGGGCCTTGGACACTTCGCGCACCACCCGTGGACGATTGAGGCTGATGCGTACGTCCCGGTGGTTCATCAACTTGGTGTCCTGGCCTTCGCCCATGGCCGTAAAGGCCGAGGTGATTTCGTAGGTCTTGGTGTTGATCAGGCTGAAGTCCGCCACCAGGGTCAACGCCAGCACAGCCGAGTAGCTGTCGGTATTGGCCAGCTCGTTGATGTCGCGGGTGAAGTCGATGTCCGACACCGTGCCGAACAGCACGTAGTCGGCACCCTTGAAGTTACCGGCCTTGATGCGCTTGATCACGTCATAGACGTCGCCCTTGGACGCCGCTGTGTAGGGCGTGCCTTGGGTCAGCTGGAACATCCCGCTGCGCAGGATCTCGCCCTTGATGTCGCCGGTGAACTTGCGCAGTTCACCCTGCTCGATGTAGCTGCTGGTGGCTTCCATCTCGTCGTAGCTCGAGGAGGCGCTGGCGCTGTAGGGGTTCGCCTGGAAGTTGCTCTGCGCTGAAACGGTGTGGATGTATTCCTCCACCCGCTCCTGGTACGCAAGGTCGGTCACTGCGACTTTCGGGGCCGCCTGCGCGCCAAATGCGCAGGCCAGGGCCATGATGCCTATCCATGTGCGCATGGCTTAACGCTCCGTGGTCTTGCGGATTTCTTTTTCGTCCATCCACTCGGCCAGACCGCTTTCGACGTCGATCAATTGCAGGCTGAATTTGTAGAAGACGTCCTTGTAGTCGCTGCTGCGCTTGACGATCGAGCTGATGGAGCCTTCGAGACGGTACTTGGCAGCAATCATGTTACCGGTCTTGGCCACGGTGCTTTTCTTGTACAGGCCGCTCTGGTTCTGCAACTTGAGCTGGTCGACCTGGCTGTCCATGGCGGTGTTGTCGCTGGCGAAGCGGGCAGCGCCGGTCTTCATCAGTTGGGTCTTGATGCTGGTGGTGATTTCACGGGTGTCGATGTATTCGCTGGTCTTGTTCTTCACGTCATAGACCTGGACCACCGGGCGACCCTGCAGGATGCCGGACTGGGCCAGGGAGCGGGTCATGGACTCGGCGATCATTTGCAGGTCGGTGGAGCCGAACTCGTTGGTCACGGTTTCCACGGCCTTGGTGTCGCCGTAGCTGATGTTCTTGTTGCCCAGGACCGGCGAGTTGTTGGCACAGCCGCTGACCAGCAGGGCGGCGAGGGCGAGGGAGGAAATGCGTACAAACATGTGGGTGCTCTCAAATTGCTGCATAAAGGGTTTTTGTGGCGAGGGGATTTATCCCCGTTGGGCTGCGTAGCAGCCCCAAAAAACTGAATGAAATCTACCTGACATACCGAGTCCGTCGGTTTGAGGGCTGCTGCGCAGCCCAGCGGGGATAAATCCCCTCGCCACAGGTCTGGTGTTGGCTTGACCGACCGGGATCAGGCTCAAGGGGTATTGATTTCCAAACGGAAATCCACCGCCTTGGAGGTCGGTGCGATGGCCGGCAGGAAGCTGGTCTGTTCGCCGTACAGCGTCAGGCTTTTCCAGGTTTCTTCCTCGGCGATCGGAAAGCCTTCCGACCCCAGCCAGGCAAAGCGGTAATACATCGTCTTGTTGTTGTAGCTGGTGTTGCTCAGCTGCACGTTGACGGTCATGTAGCCGTTTTCCCGGGCCACGCGCATGGCGCCGACCACGATGTTCTTGGTCTTGCCCATCGCCACGACCTTGCTGGCGGCGCTGCCCGGCTCCGGTGGCGGCGGGGTGGCGCAACCGGCCAGCAAGGCCAGGGCGCCGATGGCGATCAGTTTTAAACGCATGTGAACAAGACTCCGTTCTTAAGGTTGCTTGAGGGCAATGGCGGTCGGGTTGGCGCTTGGCATCACCTGGGCAGCCAGGCCACCGGCGAACACCTGGTTACCCACCGCCCGCAGGGTGATGACCTGGTAGCGCTGGTCGACGGTGACCTTGACCACCGAGCCGCCCACCGAGCTTGGCAAGGTGACCTGATGCTCGCCTTTCTTCAGGCGCAGGCGCACCACCTGGGTGTAGTCGGGCAGGGTGCGCCAGGTCCGGGTGTCGGCTCCTTCGAGTACCGCCGAGGTGAGCCCCACGGCCAGGCCGGCCAGGGGGTTGGTTTCGTTGATCTGCTTTTGTGCCACGCCACGGCTGACGGCGCGCACGGTGGTGCGCAGGATGATGCCCGGCATGTCGTCGCGCAGGGCCCGGCGGGACATGGCAGTGGTGCTGTTGAGCTGGGTCAGGTCCAACTGACGACCGTCCACACCGATCTGGCCGAAGGTGGCAGTGGAGGTGTCGGGCTTGATCAACGGGAACGACAACGGCGTGATAACCAGGTTGCCGCTGATCGGCAAGGGCAGGGGAATGCGGATCGAGTCCCGGGACGGTGCCAGGCCACTCTGCACCACGATCAGGATGTCGCTGTCATCGCTCTTGGCGGGTTTGTCGAGGTCGCGCAGGGCCTGCTCCAGCAACGGTGTGTTGGGACGCAGTTCGGCGGCCTTGCGATAACCCGGTGCGGCCAGGTCTTTTTCACCCAGGGCTTCGTAGACGAAGCCGGCCAGGTAATGGCTGAACGCGCTCTGGTAACTGTTCTTGAGGCCGACCACTTCCGGTGCGTCGAGGCTGGCCACCGGGTAACCCTGGAGGTCCTTGTATTCGGTCTTGACCCCTTCTTTCTCGGCTTCTTCCTCGCGCTTGAGGTATTGCTTGTCCCGCAGGTCGGCGATCACCGCTTCGCGTTCGTGGGTCTTCTTGATCTGGGTCCGCGCGCCGTCGAAGTCATTCACCGCCAGCAGGTTCAGGGCCATCTGCGTGGTCAGCATGACCTTTTCGTAGTCGTAGCCTTCGTAGCGGCGGACTTTATCGTTGACCAGGAAACTGCCGAACTGGGCCAGGTACTTGGCGGTGTCGAGCTTGACCGCGTCTTCCCACTGGCCAACCTGCTGGTCGGCGCTGGTCCAGGCTGTCTGGCTGCCGGACAAGTCACCCTTGGCGCGCAGCAACTCACCTTTCTCGAAGTAGTACAGCAGGTCTTTGTCCTTGCTGGAGTTGTTCTTTTCCAGCAGGGTCAGCGCGCCGTCGACGTTGCCGGATGCCAACTGCTGGTTGGTCTGGGCCAATTCGCTGTCGTAGTTGCGAAAGGCCGAGCAGCCGGACAACAAGGTGATCGCGCCGAGGGCGACCGAAAAAACGGCACGGGATGCCATGAACATTTCTTCCCTGAGTAACAGCCGGGGTGTGCGGGTCGGGCTGGAGCGATCCCACGGACAAGCGTCGGGACGCTGCCGGTTCCTCATAAAAAGAGGAGCTTTTATGCCGTCTAATAATAAGAAGGCGGCGGGATTATAAACATGGCGCTTGGCTATGTAATGGCTTTTCAATCTCGAAATGCCTTTTTTGTGACATCACCTCCAAAGCATGAAAATACGATGAAAATCGGCCCCCGAAACACATCGGCCCTTGAGCCAAAGCCATTGGAAGTGAACAATGTGTTACTTCTTATTACCAACCGAGAGTCATTCATGACTGTGCCGTTCCGTTTCCTGGCCTGGCTTGTGCTGCCATTGCTGGCGCTATGCAGCACTTCGCTGCTGGCCGATACCGTCGAGAGTGCCCCCCAGGCGCTGCATTTGCTGGATTACATCGGGGCGGATTACCCGGCGACGGTCGAGGCGGGCAAGGTCATCGACGACGGGGAATATCGCGAGCAGCTGGAATTTACCCAGGTGCTGGAGGGGTTGGTCGCCGGGCTACCGGCCAAGCCGGAAAAGACTGAGCTGGTCCAAGGCATCAGCACCTTGCGCAGTGCGATCACCCAGCGCCAGGAGGGCGGCGATGTCGCGCGCCTGGCGCGGCAACTGGGGGCCAAGCTGGCGGTGGCATATGAAGTCAGCCAGGCGCCGGTCATCACCCCCGATCCCTCCCGTGGTGCGCCGCTGTATGCCCAGAATTGCTCGGTGTGCCATGGGGCCAACGGTGCCGGCGACGGTCCAGCCGGTGTCGGCATGGAACCGCCGCCCGCCAACATGCGGGATGCCCAGCGCCTGGACCGCCTGAGTCTCTATGCGATCTACAACACCGTCGGCATGGGCATTGAAGGCACCGACATGCCGGCCTTCGCCGATCAGCTCGACGACCGTCAACGCTGGGACCTGGCGACCTACATCGCCAGCTTCAGCGCCGACCCGGCCGCCGCCAAAAGTGAACAGGTCTTCAACCTCGCTGACCTGGCGCGCCAGACCCCGGCCGAAGTCCTCGCCGCGCAAGGCCCCGCAGCGGCGGCGACATTCCGTGCCCAGCGCGCCCAGCCGCCGCAGGTGCAACGTGGCCCGGCGCAGTTGCTCGACTACACGGCCGCCACCCTGGATAAAAGCATCGCGGCGTATCGCGCAGGCGACCATGACCAGGCCTACGACCTGTCGGTAGCGGCTTACCTGGAAGGTTTCGAGCTGGTGGAAAGCTCGCTGGACAACGTCGATGCCAACGTGCGCAAGGACACCGAAAAGGCCCTGATGGCCTATCGTCAGTCGTTGCAGGATGGTTTGCCGGTGGAGCAGGCGGTACAGCGCCTGGACGCGGCCAAGGCCAAGTTGAAGGAGTCAGCCGGCTTGCTGGGCGGCGATGGCTTGAGCTGGTCGCTGAGCTACATTTCCGGGTTGCTGATTCTGCTGCGCGAAGGGCTGGAAGCGATCCTAGTGCTGGCGGCGATCCTGGCGTTCCTGCGTAACACCGGCCAGCAGTCGGCGGTGCGCAGTGTCAACGTTGGTTGGGGCCTGGCGCTGTTGGCTGGCCTGGCGACCTGGGGGCTGGCGGCGTATGTGATCGACGTCAGCGGCGCCCAGCGCGAGCTGCTTGAAGGCGCGACGGCGTTGTTCGCCAGTGTGATGGTGCTGTGGCTGGGTGTGTGGATGCACGACCGTCGCCACGCAGCGGCCTGGCAGGACTACATCAAGAGCAGCCTGGTGGGCGGCGGTGGGCGTTTTGGTTTTGCGATCCTGGCGTTCTTCTCGGTCTATCGCGAACTGTTCGAAGTGATCCTGTTCTACGAAACCCTGTGGCTGCAAGCGGGCCCCGCCGGGCACAACGCGGTGTTGGCCGGTGGCGCGACGGCGCTGGTGTTGCTGGTGGGGCTGGCCTGGGTGATCCTGCGCGGCTCGGCGAAATTGCCGCTGGCGTTGTTCTTCAGCATCAATGCCGCGTTGCTGTGCGCGCTGTCGGTGGTATTTGCCGGTCACGGCGTGAAGGCGTTGCAGGAGGCCGGGATCTTCGGCACCCATCCGGTGGCGTTCTTCGACTTCGACTGGCTGGGCATTCATGCCGATGCCTATTCGCTGGCCGCTCAAGTGGTGGCGATCCTGGCGATTGTGGTGCTGTATGGGCGCAGTTGGGTGGCGGATAAACGTCGGGTCCAGGTTTCCTGAAAAGCATTCGCTGCGCTCATAATCGCGGGCAAGCCTTGCTCCCACACAAGCTTTTCTCCCACAGGCTATGGGAGCAAGGCTTGTGGGAGCAAGGCTTGTGTGGGGGCAAGGCTTGTGTGGGGGCAAGGCTTGTGTGGGAGCAAGGCTTGTGTGGGAGCAAGGCTTGCCCGCGATGCTTTTAATCTAGAGGAAACCATTCAATGCGCGTATGGATCGACGCCGACGCCTGCCCCAAGGCCGCGAAGGAACTGGTGGTCAAGTTCGCCTTGAAGCGCAGGTTCGAGGTGGTGCTGGTGGCCGGTCAGCCGCAGATCAAGCCTGGGCTGGCCTGTGTGAAGCTGATCGTGGTGCCCAGTGGCCCTGATGCGGCGGACGATTACCTGGTGGAGCACGCCGAACCGGGTGAATTGGTGATCTGTAGCGACGTGCCCTTGGCCGACCGGTTGGTGAAGAAGGGCGTTGCCGCGCTGGATCCGCGAGGCAAGGAGTTCGATGCACAGAACATGGGCGACCGACTGGCGGTGCGCAACCTGTTCACCGATTTGCGCGAACAGGGCCACATGGGCGGCGGCCCGGCGGCGTACAGCGAGCGGGACAAGCAGGGGTTTGCCAATGCGCTGGATCGGATCCTGACGCGCCTGACCCGAATCGCTTAAGCCTTGTGCATAACCCCTGTGGGAGCGAGCCTGCTCGCGATGGCGGTGTGTCAGTCAACAGCTATGCCAGCTGAACCGTCGCTATCGCGAGCAGGCTCGCTCCCACATTGGGTTGGCGGTGCTGCTGTTAAACGTCGTTCTCGTGAGTTAGCTCCAACACCCGGTCCACCAGCTTGTTGATGCCTGAAGCCGCTTCGCTGATGTTCTGCGCCAGCATGTAGGCCGGGGTACTGACCAGTTTGCGCGCGCGGTCTTCGACGATGTCGGTGACGGCGCAGTCCTCGTGAGTACCCCCCATTTTGGTCACGGCGGCGGCCGTGTCGACATCGTTGCCGATGGTGCAGGCCACACCCGGGCCGTAGATTTTCGCCGCCAGGGCCGGGGAGATGCAGATCAGCCCGACCGGTTTGCCGGCCTCGGCAAAGGCCTCGGTCAGTGCCAGGAGCTCTGGCTGGACCGTGCAGCCAGCGCCTTCGACGGCAAAGTTGGAGAGGTTTTTCGCCGCGCCAAAACCACCGGGTACGATCAGGGCGTCGAAATCCTCAGCGCTGGCTTCACGCAAGTCCTTCACGTTGCCGCGGGCGATCCGTGCCGATTCCACCAGCACGTTGCGGCTCTCGGGCATTTCCTCGCCGGTCAGGTGATTGATCACATGCAGTTGGGCAATGTTGGGGGCGAAGCACTGGACCTGTGCTCCACGCTGATCGAGGCGCAGCAAGGTGATCACGCTTTCGTGGATCTCGGCGCCGTCATACACGCCACAGCCGGAAAGGATCACTGCAATTTTTTTGCTCATGGGCTTTTCTCCAGATTCATGGCGTTAAATGTCTACTAATTTGTCACTCGTTGCCATAGGGGGATCGGGCAGCTACACCTAATCTGCCGACTATCTCCCTGCCTTGCCTGCCCGGGTTGCGTCATGAATTTCATCCTGTATGCCGTGCCGTTCTTCTTCGTGCTGATCGCCGTCGAGTTGCTGGCCGATCGCTGGCGCGGCGTGAGCCACTACCGCGTGGCAGACGCGATCAACAGCTTGAGCACCGGCGTGCTGTCGACCACCACCGGTTTGCTGACCAAGGGCGTGGGGCTTGTCACCTACGCCTTCGCAGTCGAACACTTGGCGGTGATTGAATGGCCCGCCGACCAGGCCTGGACCTGGGTGTTCGCTTTCGTGTTCTACGACTTCTGTTACTACTGGCTGCACCGTATGGGCCATGAGCGCAACATCCTCTGGGCCGCCCATTCGGTGCACCACCAGAGCGAGGACTACAACCTTTCCACCGCGTTGCGCCAGACCAGCACCGGGTTCCTGCTGAGCTGGATCTTCTACGTCCCGCTCGCCGTACTGGGCGTGCCGCTGGTGGTCTTCGTCAGCGTCGCGGCGTTGAATCTGCTGTACCAGTTCTGGGTCCACACCCAGCACATTCCCAAGCTCGGCTGGCTGGAGTGGTGCTTCGTCACGCCGTCCAATCATCGTGCCCACCATGCACAGAACCCTCTCTACATGGATCGCAACTACGGCGGGGTGTTCATTATTTGGGACCGCCTGTTTGGTACCTTTCAGGAAGAAGACGCCAACGATCCGGTGATTTTTGGCGTGACCACGCCGCTGGCGAGCTGGAATCCGCTGTGGGCCAACCTGCAGTTCTATGCGCAGCTGTGGGCCGATGCGCGGCGGGCCGAGCGCTGGTGGGACAAGTTGCGGATATGGTTCATGCCCACCGGTTGGCGTCCGGCGGACGTCGCGGCCAAGCATCCGCTGAACAAGCCGGACCTGAGCCAGTTCCGCAAGTTCGAAGTGCCGTTGGACCCGCGCCAGCAGTGGTACGTGGGGCTGCAGTTCTGCGCCTACATTGCCTTGGGCAGTTATCTGATGAACCTTGAAACCAGTCTGCCGGTCGCCGCCTTGGTGCTGGGTTGGGGCGCGGTGGCGTTTGGTCTGTTCGTGTTGGGCGTGGCCCTGGAGAATCGCCCGTGGGCGTTGCGGCTGGAGCTGTTGCGACTGGCCTCGAACGTGCCGCTGGTATGGCTGGCGCCACTGGCCGGGTTGTGGCCGGCCAGCGCTGTGATGAGCCATGGGGCCTGGGCCGGGCTGCTCAGCTACAGCCTGCTCAGCGGCATCGGGCTGTATTGCTGCCGTACCCGGTTTACTCGGTTGGCGTCGTAGGTTCGCCGGACCTGGCTTGCTCCAGGCGCTCGGCTTCGAGGACTTTCCTGGCCAGGCGCGCAGTCTTGAGGCGTCGGCGTAGCCACAAGACCAGGCCCAGCACCAGCAGTGCGCCGAGTACCCACAATTCATACTTCTTGATGCTGCCCAGCATACCTTCGAGCACTGCGCCGAAGTGGTAGGCGGCCGCGGCCAGCGCCGTGGCCCAGATCGCCGCACCGATGCCGTTGAGCAACAGGTAACGACCCGGCGGATAGCCTGACAGGCCGATCGCCACCGGCATCACCGTGCGCAGGCCATAGACGAAACGAAAGCTCAGGACCCAGATGTCCGGATGCCGGCGAATGTGCTCCAGCGCCCGATCCCCCATCAACTGCCAGCGCGGCTTGCGCGCCAAGAGCTTGCGGCCGTGCTTGCGCCCCAGGAAATACCACAGCTGATCGCCCGCGTAGCTGCCGCAGAACGCCACGACGACTACCAGGTTGATGTCCATGTAGCCACGGAACGCCAGGAAACCTGCGAGCACGAGGATAGTTTCGCCTTCGAAGAACGTGCCGATAAACAGGGCCAAGTAGCCGAAGTCATGCAGAAATTGTTGGAGCATTGTCTGGGTGCTGGCGAAATGAACGCGCAGCCTAACCCTTCAGGCACATTCAGGAAAGTATCGAAATGTGTCTCGACGTGAACAATTCCTACAATGACAATAACTGCGACGACAGGACGCAGGTGCACATAACTGTAATGTCTTCGTCATAATGGGCGCTTATAACTGTCACGCTCGCCCGTCAGCACGGGCTCAGGAGTCTGCCGTGAGCTTTACCCCCGCCAATCGTCTGTTCCCTGCTACCCGCCTGCGTCGCAACCGCCGTGATGAGTTCTCGCGTCGGCTGGTGCGTGAAAACGTGCTGACCACCAATGACCTGATCCTGCCGGTATTCGTGCTGGACGGTGAGAACCGTCGCGAAGCGGTGGCGTCGATGCCCGGGGTGGAACGCCTGACCATCGACCTGCTGCTCGAAGAAGCCGCCCAGTGGGTCGAGCTGGGCATTCCGGCGCTGGCGCTGTTCCCGGTCACACCGCCGACACTCAAGTCCCTGGACGCCGCCGAAGCCTGGAACCCGGAAGGCATCGCCCAACGCGCGACCCGTGCCCTGCGCGCGCGCTTCCCGGAGCTGGGGGTGATCACCGACGTGGCGCTGGACCCGTTCACCACCCACGGGCAGGACGGTATCCTCGATGAAGAAGGCTACGTGCAGAACGACATTACCGTCGATGCACTGGTCAGGCAGGCCTTGTCCCACGCCGAGGCCGGAGCCCAGGTGGTGGCGCCGTCGGACATGATGGACGGGCGCATCCAGGCGATCCGCGAAGCCCTCGAGGTGGCCGGTCACGTCAACGTGCGGATCATGGCCTATTCGGCCAAGTACGCCAGCGCCTATTACGGCCCGTTCCGCGACGCGGTCGGCTCGGCCCTGAACCTGGGCAAGGCCAACAAGGCCTCTTATCAGATGGACCCGGCCAACAGTCAGGAAGCCTTGCACGAAGTGGCGGCTGACTTGTCAGAAGGGGCAGACATGGTCATGGTCAAGCCTGGCATGCCTTACCTCGACATTCTTTGCCGGGTCAAAGACGAATTCAAAGTGCCGACCTTTGTTTATCAGGTCAGCGGCGAGTACGCGATGCACATGGCCGCGATCCAGAACGGCTGGTTGGGCGAAGGGGTGATCCTGGAGTCCTTGACCGCTTTCAAACGCGCAGGTGCTGATGGCATCCTGACTTACTTTGCTGTGCGCGCCGCCCAATTGTTACGAGAGCAGAAATAGCCTCCCAGGAACTTGCGATGAATACCGAAGGACTCTCCGAAGTTGCCGTAAAAGACGCTCAACCCGTGGTCGAGCAGGTTGCCGAGACACCGCCAGCGTTGGAGCCTGCTGCCCCGGCTGTCGTCGAGCCCGCACCGGCCCCGGCGATTGTGATTCCCAACCTGGATGACAGCAGCCTGTACATCCATCGCGAGCTGTCGCAACTGCAGTTCAACATCCGCGTGCTGGAGCAGGCGCTGGACGAGTCCTATCCGCTGCTGGAACGGCTGAAATTCCTGCTGATCTTTTCCAGCAACCTGGATGAGTTTTTCGAGATCCGCGTCGCCGGCCTGAAGAAGCAGATCACCTTCGCCCGTGAACAGGCCGGCGCCGATGGCCTGCAACCGCACCAGGCCTTGGCGCGCATCAGCGAACTGGTCCACGGTCATGTGGACCGGCAGTACGCGATCCTCAACGACATCCTGTTGCCGGAGCTGGAAAAGCACCAGGTGCGCTTCATCCGTCGCCGCAACTGGAACACCAAGATCAAGACCTGGGTGCGCCGCTATTTCCGCGACGAGATCGCGCCGATCATCACCCCGATCGGCCTCGATCCGACGCACCCGTTCCCGCTGCTGGTCAACAAGAGCCTGAACTTCATCGTCGAGTTGGAAGGCATCGACGCCTTCGGTCGCGATTCCGGCCTGGCGATCATCCCGGCGCCACGGCTGTTGCCGCGCATCATCCGTGTGCCGGAAGACGTCGGCGGCCCCGGCGACAATTATGTGTTCCTGTCGTCGATGATCCACGCCCACGCCGATGACCTGTTCCAGGGCATGAAGGTGAAGGGTTGCTACCAGTTCCGCCTGACGCGTAACGCTGACCTGTCGGTGGACACCGAGGACGTCGAAGACCTGGCCCGCGCCCTGCGCGGCGAGCTGTTCTCCCGTCGCTACGGTGATGCGGTGCGCCTGGAGGTGGCCGATACCTGCCCCAAACACCTGTCCGACTACCTGCTCAAGCAGTTCAACCTGCATGAGACCGAGCTGTATCAGGTCAACGGCCCGGTCAACCTGACCCGACTGTTCAGCATCACCGGGCTGGACAGCCACCCGGAACTGCAATACCTGCCGTTCACGCCGCAGATCCCGAAACTGCTGCAAAACAGCGAGAACATTTTCAGCGTGATCAGCAAGCAGGACATCCTGCTGCTGCACCCGTTCGAGTCGTTCACGCCGGTGGTCGACCTGCTGCGCCAGGCCGCCAAGGACCCCCACGTCCTGGCGGTGCGCCAGACCCTGTACCGCAGCGGCGCCAACTCGGAAATCGTCGATGCCCTGGTGGACGCGGCGCGAAATGGCAAGGAAGTCACGGCCGTGATCGAATTGCGCGCCCGCTTCGACGAGGAATCCAACCTGCAACTGGCCAGCCGCCTGCAAGCGGCCGGTGCGGTGGTGATCTATGGCGTGGTCGGCTTCAAGACCCACGCCAAGATGATGCTCATCCTGCGCCGTGAAGCCGGTGAGATCGTGCGTTACGCCCACTTGGGCACCGGCAACTACCACGCTGCCAACGCCCGCCTGTACACCGACTACAGCCTGCTGACCTCCGACGATGCCTTGTGCGAAGACGTCGGCAAGCTGTTCAGCCAGTTGATCGGCATGGGCAAGACCCTGCGCATGAAGAAGCTGCTGCATGCGCCGTTCACCCTGAAAAAGGGCATGCTCGACATGATCGCCCGGGAGACGCAGTTCGCCCTGGACGGCAAGCCGGCCCACATCATTGCCAAGTTCAACTCGCTGACCGACCCGAAGATCATTCGTGCGTTGTACAAGGCCAGCCAGTCGGGCGTGCGCATCGACCTGGTGGTGCGGGGCATGTGCTGCCTGCGGCCGGGCATTCCGGGGGTGTCCCACAACATCCATGTCCGCTCGATCATCGGGCGCTTCCTGGAACATACGCGGGTGTTCTACTTCCTCAACGGCGGTGAGGAGCAGATGTTCCTGTCCAGCGCCGACTGGATGGAGCGCAACCTCGACAAGCGGGTCGAGACCTGCTTCCCGGTGGAAGGCAAGAAGCTGATCCTGCGGGTCAAGAAGGAGCTGGAAAGCTACCTCACCGACAACACCCACAGCTGGAGCCTGCAGTCGGATGGCCGTTACATCCGCAACACGCCGACCGGCAACCAGAACCCGCGCAGCGCCCAGGCGACGTTGCTCGAGCGCTTGAGCAGCCCGGTGTTGGCGGTTCGTTAAAAACTCGGTGGGTGGCGGCAGGCTCAGCTTTTGTGGCGAGGGGATTTATCCCCGCTGGGCTGCGCTGTAGGAGCTGCCGAAGGCTGCGATCTTTTGATCTTTCGCTTGGGACTCAAGTGTCTGGGGAAAGATCGCAGCCTCGTTGCACTCGACAGCTCCTACACAGCCAGCGGGGATAAATCCCCTCGCCACAGGGATTGCAGCTGGGCCACAAGGGACTTCAGCAAGCAATCAGTGAATGTTCAGTACAATCCCGACCCGAGTCAGCCAGTCGGCTTCCTGGGCGAAGTCGGCCTGGGTCAGTTGATTCTCTTCCAGCCATTTTTCGGGAAACAGCACATCCAACTGATCGCCATTGGCGTGCAGGACCACCTGGGGCATTTCCTGGGTGCCACGGATGTGGTGGAACAGGATCGCGAAGCGCAGCAGCACGCACAGGCGAATCAGCTTGATGCCGTCATCGCCGAACTCGGCAAATTTATCCTTGGGAATGTTGCGCCGATGGCCGCGTACCAACAGCGCGAGCATTTGCTGGTCTTCTCGGGAAAACCCCGCCAGGTCCGAATGCTCGATCAGGTAGGCGCCGTGCTTGTGGTAGTGATAGTGGGCGATGTCCAGGCCCACTTCATGGACCTTGGCGGCCCAGCCCAGCAACTCGCGCCACACCCCGTCGTTCAAGTCCCAGTCATCGGCGACCTGGTCGAAGGCGTGCAGCGCCTTGCGTTCGACCCGTACGGCTTGTTCCAGGTCGACGTGATAACGCTCCATGAGCGAGCCCAGGGTGCGCTCGCGCACGTCTTCGTGATGATGACGTCCCAGCAGGTCGTAGAGCACGCCTTCGCGCAGGGCGCCTTCACAGTGGTCCATGCGTTGCAGTTCGAGGGCGTCGAAAATCGCCTCGAGGATCGCCAGGCCCGCGGGGAAAATCGCTCGGCGGTCGGGCTTGATGCCTTCGAAATCGATCTTGTCCGCTTCACCGAGCTTGAACACCCGGCGCTTGAGCCAGGCCAAGCCCTCGGCGTTGACCTCGCCGGTGCCGTAACCACCGGCCTTGAGGGCCAGGCCGATGGCCCGGATGGTTCCTGAGGAGCCGATGGCTTCGTCCCAGGTCAGGCGGTGCAGGGCGTGTTCGATGCTCATGATTTCCAGGCGCGCCGCCGTGTAGGCCTGGGCGTAGCGGGCCGGGGTGATCTTGCCGTCGCGGAAATAACGCTGGGTGTAGCTGACGCAGCCCATCTGCAGGCTTTCGCGCAGCAGCGGTTCGAAGCGCTGGCCGATGATGAATTCGGTACTGCCGCCACCGATGTCCGCCACCAGGCGCTTGCCCGGCGTGTCGGCCAAGGTGTGGGAGACGCCCAGATAGATCAGGCGCGCTTCTTCACGGCCGGAAATGACTTCCACCGGATGCCCGAGGATTTCTTCAGCGCGGCGGATGAATTCGCCACGGTTGCGCGCCTCGCGCAGGGCGTTGGTGCCCACGATCCGCACCGCGCCCAGGGGCATACCGTTGATCAGTTGGGCAAACCGCTTGAGGCAATCGAGCCCGCGCTGGATGGATTCTTCGCTCAGCTTGCGCTCTTCGTCGATGCCGGCGGCCAGTTGGACCTTCTCGCCGAGCCGCTCAAGAATGCGGATTTCCCCGTTCTGGGCCTTGGCGACGACCATGTGGAAGCTGTTGGAGCCCAGGTCTATGGCAGCGATCAGGGACAGATTCTTGGCTTGGGATGGCGGCATGGTCAAAAAGTCTCGGTCGATAACCACGTCATCCTGCCACGATCGACCGTCGCCGCCAACGGATGCGAGTGAGGTTCGGTCGCCGACAGGTTTTTGGCTGAAGGTAGAAAAGATATAACTTAGTGGGAGGCCTCTGTAAGAAATCAACTTTTACATCTGGGCGTATGGCACTTTCCTACAAGGATAGTTGATATTTCCGGCTTATTTTTAAGAGGACTTAACCGAGACTTCCGTTCGGCAATTTCGCCGTGCTGTTAGTTGTTGTGACTGCTTCAGGTTCAGGAAGAAAAATTGTCTGCTGAGTTAGGCTGTTGGGATAAGGAATTCCCGGGCGTTGCATGAACGGCATCTCATTGATGTTAGTTGAGGAATCAAGAAATGAAAAAAATACTTGGGTTGACAGCCGTCAGTGTTCTCGCCTTGGCCTGCGCCAATGTTCAAGCTGCTGATTTGCAGGTGACGGGCAGTATCGTTCCTGGCAGTTGCTCGCTGAATATTCCTACGTTGGCTGTGGATTATGGACGACTTACCGTCACTGACTTGAGTCCTGTCGATTACACCGCACTGCAAAAGTTGACCACGACGTTCAGCATCGCCTGTGATGGACCAACGCTTGTTGGCTTGACTGCTGCCGACAATCGGGCCGCCAGCAGAAAGCATGAAGCTATGGTTGCGATTGATCCTGGCCTTGCCGACCCGCGTAATAGTTTTGGACTGGGTACAAACACCGAGGGTGGAAAGATTGGAGCCTACAGCCTGCATGTCCGCAATTATTCTGTGGACGGGGGCACCGACTTCAAGACAATCTTGAGTCGCCCGACGGGCGCTTGGCAGGATGCGGCCGACTTTTTTCGAAGCACGCCCAACTATGTCCTCTCGTGGTCTCCTACCGGGGGCGCCAACAGCCCCCATCTTCTGACAACCGTTACCGGTGAGTTGGAAGTCCAGGCCGCCATCAACAACACGACTGAGCTTGCTCTTCTGGAGCAGGTGGACATAGATGGCAGTCTAACGATGGAGGTGACCTACATCTAACACCGATGCCAGCTCCTGTCCCGGGGCTGGCTCTTTTACTGGGCATGATTGGCTCTGTACCGCTGGTTGAAGCTGACGACTAACAATCGTCGATGCATCAAGCAGCGGTCGTTTTTGAGTTTTATTCTTCTAGTTATATATGTCGCTCCATGAACTTTGATTCGTGGCGGGAGAGTGCGTGTTGAATTTTTTATCGAGATTGAAATTTTCTTGGTGTGCATCACTGTGCCTGGTGTGCGGGTCGGCAATGGCCGCCGGCATGCAGCCGGAAACCACCGTGGTCATCTTTTATGAAGAACATGGCGAAGCCACCATCAACCTCCGGAATACCGATGCCGGCCCGACCCTGCTTCATTCAAAAGTTGAACACATACCCGAAGACTCCGAACTGTCGGTGATCGTGACGCCGCCGATCACGCGCGTCGATGCGGGCGAAACGCAGTTGATCCGTTTGATCGGGGCATTCAAGGAGCCGCTCAAGACCCAGCGACTCAAGCGGGTCACCTTCGAAGGTATCCCGCAGAAGAAATCCACCGGCGGTGCCACGGTGGGCATCAATATCCGGCATAACCTGCCGCTTATCATTCATCCCAAGGGCTTGGCCCGGCATCAGGCGCCTTGGGAGCTTCTGAAATGGAAAACCGATGGGGAGAGCCTGGCGGTTGAGAACGACAGCCCCTATGTGGTGCGCTTGTCTGAGCGGGTACAGCTGAACCCACTGGAAACCCCGGTTTCCCTGCCTCGCACTTACATCTTGCCGGGCGAAACCCTGACGGCCCCATTCAAGGAACCTACGTCAGCCGTGACTTCGGTCACGATCCAGCCTGCAACAGTGTACGGGTTTGCGATTGGCAACTTCGATGCACCGGTCACACGTCAATGATGACGGTCATGCAGGCCGAGCCCTGTCTGGTCGTGCGCAACGGCGGTCGTCGATTCGTTTGCGGGCGGGGTGCTGGAGGACTTTGGTCGCGCAAGCTGATTTTATCCGCGGCGATCTGGTGTGGAACCGGCGGATATGTGCTCGCGCAGGGACTGGGCAAGGCCGGCGAGACACTGGCGCAATTCGACACCTCGATCCTCTCGTCCCGGGGGATCGACCCGGGTGTTTCGGACTATTTTCGTCACGCGCCGCGTTTTCATGAGGGTACGCGGGTGGTGAGTCTGCGGGTCAACGGCAATCAGCTCGGGTTGACCGAGGCGCGATTCGATCGTGAGGGCGAGTTGTGCTTCACCCAGGTTCTCTTGGATAAGGCCGGTTTGCGCGTGCCTGCCGCCACCGTCGACCAGGGAGAATGGAGCGAACCGGCATGCCATGATTTTCTGGCTCAATACCCCAATACCGTCGTGAGCCTGCGCCCCAATCGCGAGGAGGTCGCTTTGGTGGTGCCGAGCGAGGCGTTTCGCGAGCTGGGGTTGGACGAAGGGATGTTTTCCCGAGGCGGCCTGGCAGGCCTGCTCAACTACGATGTGCTGGGCCTGGAAAGCCAATCGCGTTCAGGCGGTGCAAGCCGTTATCTATCCGTTGCCACGGAAGCCGGCGTCAACCTGGGGGACTGGATCGTGCGCAGCCGGCAGCTTAATACCTCGATCAACGGGGTGCAGCGCAGCGAGCATTTGTACGCCTACGCCCAGCGCGACCTGTTGCCCTGGCAATCCACTTTCCAGCTCGGACAGCTCTCCAGCAACAGCCCGGTGTTTGGTGGTGTCCAGTTCTCCGGCCTGCAATTTTTCCCCGACGGCGTAAAGCGCAACGCCGGCGCGAGTGGCGCCGTGGTGGAAGGGCTGGCGCTGAGCCAGTCCCGCGTGGAGGTCCGTCAGTCCGGTGCGTTGATCTATACAACGCTGGTTCCGGAAGGTCCCTTCACGCTCAGCAATTTGCCGCTGCTCAACGGCACCAGCGATCTTGAAGTGAGCGTGATCGAGGAGAACGGCGCGGAGCAGCGTTTTGTCGTGCCGGCGGCGTCTTTCCGGGGCGCGGCGCCCGCTCAGTCGGGCTATTACGTCTCCCTCGGCCAGGTACGTGCGTCAGAAGGCAGTGAGGGCGACCAGCCGCTGCTGGCAATGGGGAGCGCAAGCTGGGGGCTCGGGCGCAGTTCGGCCCTGAGTACTGGCCTGGTGGGCGCGCAAACTTATCAGGCGGCGGGCCTTGGGCTCGATACCCGCCCCATGGAAAACCTGACGCTTGGCGCGCGCGGCAATGTCTCGCGCGACAAGGCCAGCGGTGAGTCCGGCGCGCGCAGCAGCCTTTCGCTGGGCACTTCTCTGGCCGACAACCTGGACCTGACACTCAGCGCCACCCGGCAAACCCCAGGCTACCGCGAGGTCTCGCAGATCCACTACGTCGACAGGCATACCGACCGGGATGATTTTCTTGCGTCGCGCTTCAAGGACCAATACACGGCTGGACTCAGCTGGTTCGATCCGGCGCTGGGCGGTTTCTCGGTCGGTTACTCGCGATCATCGCAATTCGATGATCAGGCCTACGCGCGTTTACATGGCTCCTGGAGCAAATCGTTCAAGCACGCGAGTGTGAGTGCCTACATCGACTCGGCGGTCGGTGCGTCAGGCTCGTATGACGAAGGCGTGTCAGTTCGCCTGCAGGTCAGCGTACCGCTGGGCAAGGACCGGCGTGCCCGTTCCTCCATCAGACACCAGGGAAGTCGCTCCACCATGACGGCGGCCTACAGTGAGCGTGTCAACGAATACCTCAACTATGAGGTCGGCGCCGAACAGGGGCTGAACCATCCGCAATCCCTGACGCGAGGCACTGTCAACGCTACGCCGCGCTATACCCAGGTCGGATTGACGGCCAGTCAGGATCGTTTCAGCACCAATTACAGCGGATATCTAAAAGGTGGCGTCGTGGCCCACGGACAAGGGATGACGTTTTCCCCTTACAGGGTCCAGGAAACGTTTGGTGTCGTTTCCCTGGCAGGTGTTCCTGGGGCCAGGATAAGCACACCGCAAGGCCCGGTGTGGACGGACGCCAAGGGCCGCGCGGTCATCGCCAGTTTGCCCGCCTACAACAACAGCCGGCTCGAAGTGGACACCCGGTCGCTGCCCAAGCGCGTGGATATCCAGAACGGCACCAAGGTCCTGAGCGCCGGGCGCGGCTCATTCAATGCCGTCGACTTTTCGGTGGTCAACGTCCGCAGGCTGTTGCTGCATGCTCGCGACGAAGGCGGCCAGGCGCTTCCTCACGGTGTCTCGGTACTGGCCGACAATGACGACTTCCTCACCAGCGTGGCGGGCGACGGCATGATTTTCATTGGCGATATCGGCGGGCAGCAGGCCCTGAAAGTAGCGCTGTCCGATTCCAGGACCTGCCAACTTCAATTCGAACTGACGGAAGACAATGATGAAGATCTCCCTTATGAAAGCGCTTCGGCGGTATGCCGTGACCTTCAGTCAAATGAGGCACTGGCGACTGCCGAGGAGCCTGAGTTGCCTGAGTTGCCTGAGTTGCCTGAGTTGCTCGATGGCGATACTGATGCTGGCGAGCCCAGCGAAAGCTGAGCAATGCAATGTGTCGCTGAGTCAGGATCGGGTCGATTATGGCCGCCTGCACCGGGGCGGACTGCAGGTCGAGCAGCCGGGCAAGGCTGAGCTGGCGCTGGGTAAGCGAACCTTGAACCTGAGCGTGGTCTGTCCCCAGCCCACCGCGATGGCTTTGCGTTTCGACGGCCCCGGCGCCGGCCCCGAGGCCTTCAGCCTGGGATTGCAAGGCAACTTCACGTTGAGCCTCAGGCAGCCCCGGCTGGACGGGCAGGCTGTCGAATTGTTCCAGGGGCGCGCGCGTTCCCTGGAACAGGCCAGTCGCTTGTTGCCCGGCCAGACATTGGTTGCCCGACAGGGCGGTGCGCCTATCCAGGGGCGGATGTTTTCCGCGCAAGTCGAGATTGAAACCTACTTGCCCGTAACGGCGACGCGGGTTCGCGAGGAAACGTTGATCGAGGGTCGTGGACGCTTCGAATTGGTATCCGCCCACTGACCGTCACGCCGCCGGCTCCACGGTGCCGATGAAGTTCGCCAGTTCGGCTGTCTGCGGATTGGCGAACAACACCTTGGGATCGCCCACCTCATGCACCTTGCCCTGGTGCATGAACACCAGTTTGTCGCCGACTTCCCGGGCAAAACGCATTTCATGGGTGACCATGATCAGCGTCATGCCTTCCTTGGCCAGTTGCCGCACCACGCTGAGCACTTCGTTGACCAGCTCCGGGTCCAGGGCCGAGGTGATTTCGTCGCACAGCAGCACTTTCGGCGACATCGCCAGCGCCCGGGCAATCGCCACCCGTTGTTGCTGACCACCGGACAAGCGGTCCGGGAACGCATCGAATTTCTCGCCAAGCCCGACCCGTTCCAGCATCTGCCGCGCCAGCACGGCCGCCTTGGCCTTGGGCACTTTTTGCACAACCTGCGGCGCGAGCATGACGTTTTCGCCAACCGTCAGGTGCGGGAACAGGTTGAATTGCTGGAACACCATCCCGACTTTCTGCCGCAGGCTGCGCAGATCGGCGCGGGCCGCATCGAGGTATTCGCCGTCGACTTCGATCACCCCATCGTTGATCGATTCCAGGCCATTGAGGGTGCGCAGCAAGGTGGATTTGCCCGAGCCGCTGCGGCCGATGATCGCCACCACCTGGCCTTCCTCGACACTCAGGTCGATGCCTTTGAGCACGTGATGATCGCCGTAGTATTTATGCAGGGCAGTAATTCTAAGCAGAGGCATGCAGTCTCCTTTCCAGGTAGCGCGCACTGAGGGACAAGGGGTAGCAGAGCAGGAAATAGCCGAGGGCGACCAGGCCATAGACCATGAACGGCTCGAACGTGGCGTTGGCGAGCATGCCGCCGGTCTTGGTCAGTTCGGTAAAGCCAATGATCGAGGTCACGGCCGTGCCCTTGACCACTTGCACCGAAAAGCCCACGGTCGGCGCCACGGCGATGCGCAGGGCCTGGGGCAGGATCACGTAGCGCAACTGCTCCAGCGGGTTGAGGGCCAGGCTCGCCGAGGCTTCCCACTGGCCGTGGGAAATCGAGTCGACACAACCGCGCCAGATCTCCGCCAGGTAGGCGCTGGTAAACAGCGTCAAGGCAATCGCCGCCGCCATCCAGGGGGAAATCTCCACCCCGGCCAGGGCCACGCCGAAGAACACCAGGAACAGCTGCATCAACAGCGGTGTGCCTTGGAACAGTTCAATGTAGGTACGGGCGATGTTGCGGGGCAGGGCGCTTTTGGAGATGCGCAGCACCATCACCAGCAAGCCGATCACGCCGCCACCGATAAACGCCACCAGCGACAGCGCCAGGGTCCATTGCAGGCCGGTGAGCAGGTTGCGCACCACGTCCCAGAAAGTGAAATCGCTCATCGGCCGCTCCCGTTGCCGCTCTTGTACAGGCAACGGCGGCCCACCCAGTTGAGGAACTGGCGGATCAACAGCGCCATGCACAAGTAGATGAGCGTGGTCAGCGCATAGGTTTCGAACGCGCGGAAGTTGCGCGACTGAATGAAGTTGGCGGCAAAGCTCAACTCTTCAGTGGCGATCTGCGAACAGACCGCCGAGCCGAGCATCACGATGATGATCTGGCTGCTCAACGCCGGCCAGACCTTGCCCAGCGCCGGCAGCAGCACCACATGACGGAAGGCCTCGAAGCGGCTCATCGCCAGGGCCGCGGCGGCTTCCAGTTGCCCCCGTGGGATCGCCTGGATGCCGGCACGGATGATCTCGGTGGAGTAGGCGCCAAGGTTGATCACCATCGCCAATACTGCGGCCTGCCATTCGGAAATCTGCAGGCCCAGGGACGGCAAGCCGAAGAAGATGAAAAACAGCTGCACCAGGAACGGCGTGTTGCGGATCAACTCCACGTACACGCCGAAGATCGCCGCGAACGGGCGAATGTTCCACGCCCGCACCACGGCCCCGACGATGCCCAGGCTGACCCCGAGCAACGTGCCGATGGCCGTCAGTTCCAGGGTGAACAGCGCACCGCGCAACAGCAGCTCGGTGTTTTGCACCACCGGTAGAAAATCGAACTGATAAGCCATGCTCAGCCTCTCAAGCGACGGTCAGAGATCGGCCGGCAGCGGCTGCTTGAGCCAGGTCTGGGAGTTTTTCTCCAGGCTGCCATCGGTCTTGGCGGTGGCGAGGATCTGGTTGACCTTGTCCAACAGCGCCGGCTCGTTCTTGTTCACGCCCACGTACACCGGCGAGTCCTTGAGTTTCACCTTCAGCGCCGGAACACGCTTGGGGTTGCGTTCGCTGATGGCGACCATCACCACGTTGCCGCTGGCGATCAGGTCGACCTGGCCAGCCAGGTAGGCGGCGATGGTCGAGTTGTTGTCTTCGAAGCGCTTGATGGTGGTGCCTTCGGGGGCGACCTTGGTCAGCTCGATGTCTTCGATGGCACCACGGGTGACGCTGATGGTCTTGCCCTTGAGGTCGTCCAGGGTGTTGATCGCGGCGTCAGGCGGGCCGAACACGGCCAGGTAGAACGGCGCGTAGGCACTGGAGAAGTCGATGACCTTTTCCCGCTCCGGGTTCTTGCCCAGGCTGGAAATCACCAGGTCGACCTTGCCGGTGGTCAGGAAGGGGATGCGGTTGGTGCTGTTGACCGGCGTCAGTTCAAGCTTGACCTTGAGCTGGTCGGCCAGCAGTTTTGCGGTGTCGATGTCCAGGCCGCGGGGTTTCATGTCCGGGCCTACCGAACCGAATGGCGGGAAGTCCTGGGGCACGGCGACCTTGAGGGTGCCACGCTTGACCACGTCTTCCAGGCCATCGGCGTGGGCGGGTAGCTGACAGAGCATCAGGCTGGCAAACAGGGCTGTGAGCAGGGCGCTGCAACGCTGAATCATGGCGAATCTCCGCAATCGGTGATGTGATTTCTGCGTTCGGACAGAGCACAGGCCATGCCAAGGCGGCTTTTAATCGGCCAAAGCCACGGTTTTGCTGGTGGGGAGCGGTCTTACTGGTCTGAACAGTTGCGCCGCGTTTCGCACCGTTATCGGGCGTCGGCATTTGTCGTCGAACCCTGCTGGGGCACGACTTGCCGGGGGCGACGAATAGCTTTACAACTAGCCGCTCACTGGCCCGGTTCGTCTGAAAAATCATGAATTCCATCGCTCGCGCCGTTCCTGAAGTGGCCCTGCAAGCCATCCGCAAACTGATCGTCGATGAAGGCTTCGGCCCGGGCGATGCACTGCCGTCACAACGGCACCTGGCGCTGCAATTGGGGGTGAGTCGGGCGTCGCTGCGCGAAGCGCTGTCCTCCCTCAGTGCCTTGGGCATGATCAGCGTGCAACCGGGCAAGGGGGTGTTCGTGCAGGCACCGGTAGAGGCTCCACGCAGCGAATCGGCGCCGGGCTGGCCGTTCGCGGCCCAGGCCTCGCCGGTGGATATCTTCCAATTGCGCTACGCCCTGGAGGGCTTCGCGGCGGGGTTGGCGGCTGTGACGCTGAGCGCCGATGAGCTCGATACGCTGCAAGACAACGTCGAGGCCATGCGCCGGGAATTGAAGGTCGGGGATTTCGATGCCGCCGCGCGGCTGGATTTCGAATTCCATCGGCGCATCCTGCTGGCCAGTGGTAACCAGGCGATGCTGAGCATCCTCACCGCCAGCGCCGACATCTTCCTGGAAAGCCAGAAACTACCGTTCATCAGGGCGGAGCGGGCGATGGAGACGTGGCAGGAACATCGCAAAATCCTTCGCGCCTTGGCTCGCCGCGCTTCGGGGGCTGCGCAAAAAGCCATGCAGGAACATGTACGTAACGCTGCGCTGCGCACCGGGATTTCCTTTGTCGCCCCCGCAGCTTCGTGACGTCGGCCATACCCAAAGCCATCGACCGCCATAGCGAGACTCAATCAACTGCGGCTTCCTGAACCCGGGAAGGGCCGCTATGATGGGCCACGTTTTTTTGCTGACAACCCCGGAGATTTCCATGAGCAGCGATCTGATCAAACACGTTAGCGACGCTAGCTTCGAGGCTGACGTAATCAATGCCGAAGGCGCGGTACTGGTCGACTATTGGGCTGAGTGGTGCGGTCCCTGCAAAATGATCGCCCCGGTGCTGGACGAGATTGCCGAGTCCTACAAGGGCAGGCTGACCGTTGCCAAGCTGAACATCGACGAGAACCAGGAGACTCCGGCCAAGCACGGCGTGCGTGGTATCCCGACCCTGATGCTGTTCAAGAACGGCAACGTCGAAGCCACCAAGGTCGGTGCGCTGTCGAAGTCGCAACTGGCTGCTTTCCTCGACGCTAACATCTAAGCGCCGAATGCCACTGGAAAAGCCCCGCAAATCGCGGGGCTTTTTCGTTATTCGGGGCTAGACGCTTGCAAACCCAGGTGGTACATTCGGCCCCGCACTGGTTTCTCCAGTGCCCCCTGCAAGCCGTCGCCGACGCTCTCCTTTCGAATAAGTACGCGATCCTGTCGCCTTCTCTGCGGCGCGGCCTCATTAAGCCAAAAGCTTAATTTCCCCCCTCCATAAATGATTACGTCATTCCTATATGAATCTGACTGAACTCAAGCAAAAGCCGATTACCGAACTGCTCGAATTGGCCGAACAGATGGGCATAGAAAATATGGCCCGTTCGCGCAAGCAGGACGTGATTTTCTCCCTGCTCAAGAAGCACGCGAAAAGCGGCGAGGAAATCTCCGGTGATGGCGTGCTGGAGATTCTCCAGGACGGCTTCGGCTTCCTTCGCTCCGCAGACGCTTCCTATCTCGCCGGCCCAGACGATATCTACGTCTCGCCGAGCCAGATCCGTCGCTTCAACTTGCGCACCGGTGACACCATCGTTGGCAAGATTCGCCCTCCGAAGGAAGGCGAGCGTTACTTCGCGCTGCTCAAGGTCGACACGATCAACTTCGATCGTCCGGAAAACGCGAAGAACAAGATTCTCTTCGAGAACCTGACGCCGCTGTTCCCGACCGTGCGCATGAAGATGGAAGCCGGCAACGGTTCCACCGAAGACCTCACCGGTCGTGTCATCGACCTGTGCGCACCCATCGGCAAAGGCCAGCGTGGCCTGATCGTGGCACCGCCGAAAGCGGGCAAGACGATCATGCTGCAGAACATCGCGGCCAACATCGCCCGTAACAACCCTGAAGTTCACCTGATCGTGTTGCTGATCGACGAGCGTCCGGAAGAAGTGACCGAAATGCAGCGCACCGTGCGCGGCGAAGTGGTCGCCTCGACGTTCGACGAGCCGCCGACCCGCCACGTGCAGGTTGCCGAAATGGTGATCGAGAAGGCCAAGCGCCTGGTCGAGCACAAGAAGGACGTGGTGATCCTGCTGGACTCCATCACCCGTCTGGCCCGTGCCTACAACACCGTGATCCCGAGCTCCGGCAAGGTGCTGACCGGTGGTGTCGATGCCCACGCGCTGGAAAAACCGAAGCGTTTCTTCGGTGCCGCACGGAACATCGAGGAAGGCGGTTCGCTGACCATCATCGCCACCGCGCTGGTTGAAACCGGTTCGAAGATGGACGAAGTGATCTACGAGGAATTCAAGGGCACCGGCAACATGGAGCTGCCTCTGGATCGTCGTATCGCCGAGAAGCGTGTCTTCCCGGCCATCAACATCAACCGCTCCGGCACGCGCCGCGAAGAGTTGCTGACCGCCGACGACGAGTTGCAGCGCATGTGGATCCTGCGCAAGTTGCTGCATCCGATGGATGAAGTCGCTGCCATCGAGTTCCTGGTCGACAAGCTGAAGGCGACCAAGACCAACGATGAGTTCTTCCTGTCGATGAAACGCAAGTAAATCGCCAAGACAGGCCAGCAAGAGCCGGGGAAACCCGGCTTTTTGCTATCTGTGCATTCACTATTCTGGACGGGCGGCGTTAAACTCGGGCCCCCGAACGCCACGGCCACCATGAGGCTTTTGCATGCAGTATCGCGACTTGCGCGACTTTATCAGCGGGCTGGAACAGCGCGGCGAACTCAAGCGCATCCAGGTGCCGGTGTCCCCCGTCCTGGAAATGACCGAGGTCTGCGACCGCACCCTGCGCGCAAAAGGCCCGGCGCTGTTGTTCGAAAACCCGACGGGTTATGACATTCCGGTGCTGGGCAACCTGTTCGGCACGCCGGAACGCGTGGCCCTGGGCATGGGCGCCGAAGCGGTCAGCGAACTGCGCGAAATCGGCAAGCTGCTGGCGTTCCTCAAGGAACCCGAGCCGCCGAAAGGCCTGAAGGATGCTTGGTCCAAGCTGCCGATTTTCCGCAAGATCATTGCCATGGCGCCGAAAGTCGTCAAGGACGCGATCTGCCAGGAAGTGGTGATCGAAGGCGACGATGTCGACCTGGCCATGCTCCCGGTGCAGACCTGCTGGCCGGGCGACGTGGGGCCGCTGATCACCTGGGGCCTGACCGTCACCAAGGGCCCGAACAAGGATCGCCAGAACCTGGGCATCTATCGTCAGCAAGTGATTGGCCGCAACAAGGTCATCATGCGCTGGCTGAGCCATCGCGGCGGTGCCCTGGACTACCGTGAGTGGTGTGAAAAACACCCCGGCCAGCCATTCCCAGTGTCGGTGGCCCTGGGCGCGGACCCGGCGACCATCCTCGGCGCCGTCACGCCCGTGCCCGACAGCCTTTCCGAATATGCATTCGCCGGTCTGTTGCGGGGCAACCGCACCGAGCTGGTGAAATGCCGCGGTAACGACCTGCAAGTGCCGGCCACCGCCGAGATCATCCTTGAAGGGGTGATCCATCCTGGCGAAATGGCCGATGAAGGTCCGTATGGCGATCACACCGGCTACTACAACGAAGTCGACAGCTTCCCGGTGTTCACCGTCGAGCGCATCACCCATCGGATCAAGCCGATTTACCACAGCACCTATACCGGCCGTCCGCCCGATGAGCCGGCCATTCTCGGCGTGGCGCTGAACGAAGTGTTCGTGCCTATCCTGCAAAAGCAGTTTCCGGAAATCACCGATTTCTATTTGCCGCCGGAAGGCTGTTCGTATCGCATGGCCGTGGTGACCATGAAGAAGTCGTATCCGGGGCATGCCAAGCGGGTGATGCTCGGTGTCTGGTCGTTTTTGCGACAGTTCATGTACACCAAGTTCGTTATCGTCACCGACGACGATATCAACGCACGGGACTGGAACGATGTGATCTGGGCCATCACCACACGCATGGACCCCAAGCGCGACACGGTGATGATCGAGAATACACCGATCGATTACCTCGACTTCGCCTCGCCAGTGTCTGGCCTGGGGTCGAAGATGGGGCTCGATGCCACGCATAAATGGCCCGGTGAAACCACCCGTGAGTGGGGCCGGGTTATCGTCAAGGATGAAGCCGTTACCCAACGGATCGATGCCATCTGGAATCAGTTAGGAATAGATTGATGCGTGTAACCTTGCAGCCTTCCGGGGCGGTGCTGGAGATCCGGCCCGCCGAGCGGATTCTCGATGGCGCGCGGCGCCTGGGCTACGAATGCCCGCAAAGCTGCCGCAACGGCAACTGCCACGTCTGTGGCGCGTTGTTGGTGGAGGGCCGTGTGGAACAGGCGGGCGAGGTGCGCGATCACGGTGAGATCTTCACCTGCATCGCCGAGCCGCTGGAGGACTGCGTGGTGTTATGGGATGGCGTGCTGTCGCCGGGTGAGCTGCCGGTACGCAACCTGGCGTGCCAGGTGGTCGAGTGCGCCGACGTGGGGGGCGATGTCTGGCGAGTGCGCCTGCGTGCGCCGGCCGGCAAGCCGCCACGCTATCACGCCGGGCAGTACCTGATGATCGAACGGGAGAACGGCGAAAAATCGGCCTTCTCCCTGGCCTCGGCGCCGCATTCCGGACGTGAGCTGCAGTTGCATGTTTTGGTGCGCGAAAGCAGTGCACAGGCGCTGCTGGAACAACTGCGACGCAACCCCAGCGTGCGTATCGAAATGCCTTTTGGCGACACGCATTTGTCCGAACTGCCCGATGGCCCGTTGGTACTGATCGCCGCCGGAACCGGCATGGCGCAGATGCACAGCCTGATCGAGCATTGCCGGGCGGCGGGGTTCAAGCACCCGGTGCACCTGTATTGGGGCGTGCGGCGGCCGGAAGATTTCTATGAAATCGAGCATTGGGATGAATGGAAAAAGCTGCCGAACCTGTTCCTGCACAAAGTCGTCAGCGATTTGTGCAGCTGGGAAGGGCGCTGCGGCATGCTCCACGAAGCCGTGTGCGAGGACATCAGCGATCTTTCCGGCGTGCACGTCTACGCCAGCGGCTCGCCGGCCATGATCTACGCCACGCTCGATGCGCTGGTGGAAGCCGGCATGGACGCCCATCAAATGCGCGCCGACGTGTTTGCGTATGCGCCGCGGGCTTGAGCCACTCTTGAAATTTGCTTGAGGTCTGCTTTTTTGTCGCAAGGGGTTGTGCTTTGTGGGAGCAAAGCTTGCTCGCGAAACAGGCACCTCGATCTTTGAAAGACCGCATCGCTTTCATCGCGGGCAAGCCTTGCTCCCACGGGGTTATAGGCCTGACGATATATCGATTCGATATTTAGCGCGCGCACTGGATGTCGTTAAGGTATATGCCAACATCATAGGCAGGAGTGGCATCCAACTTGCCTTGATCTCTATGTGCGCCAGCATCATGACGGCGCGCGACCTAACTCTTTGACCCGCGAGGAGCCAACCGCTACCGGCCATGACCGCTATCGAATCCGCCATTGCCTGTGCCTTGTACCCGCCAAGGCTCGACCTGGGTCCGCAACTGACCCGTGAGCAATTGCTCGCCTCGATGCAATTGACCATGAGCCTTCACCAGGGCGGTCCGGTCTGGCTGTTTGCGTACGGTTCATTGATCTGGCGGCCCGAATGCACGGCGGTGGAGCGGATGCGCGGCCGGGTCCATGGTTATCATCGCGGTTTGTACCTGTGGTCCCACGAACACCGCGGTACACCGGAGTTGCCGGGGCTGGTGTTCGGGCTGGATCGCGGCGGTTCGTGCAGCGGTTTCGCCTACCGGTTGCCGGAGGAGAATCTCGAGGACTCGCTGTTTGCCCTGTGGCAGCGCGAGATGCCGGTCCCGTCCTATCGCCCACACTGGCTCAGTTGCCGTCTCGAGGATGGCAGCCGGGTGCAAGCCTTGGGGTTTGTCCTGGAGCGACACCTGCCCAGCTATGCCGGCAACCTGCCGGACCATGTGCTGAGCCAGGTGTTCGAAAGCGCCTGTGGGCGTTACGGCACCACTCGCGATTACGTCGAGCAGACCATCCACGCCCTGCGCAGCCACGCCATGCCAGACCGGAATCTGGAGGCGCGGCTCAAGCGCTGCAAATCAGCGCTGGATCAGGCGATCGCTTCGCGGCTCTGACTGGCGATCTGCTTGTGCCACAGGGTTGGCGCAAGGAAGGCCATCGCCAGCAGGCAGGCACCGATCAACAGCACAAAACCACCGTCCCAACCAAAATGGTCCACGGTGTAGCCCATGGCGGCACTGGCCGCGACCGAACCACCCAGGTAACCGAACAAACCGGTGAAGCCTGCGGCGGTACCCGCGGCCTTCTTCGGCGCCAGTTCCAGTGCCTGCAAACCGATCAGCATCACCGGGCCGTAGATCAGGAAGCCGATGGAAACCAGGGCGATCATGTCGACGGTCGGGTTGCCGGCCGGGTTCAGCCAGTACACCAGCGTCGCCACGGTCACCAGGGCCATGAACACCATGCCGGTCAGGCCACGGTTGCCGCGGAAGATCTTGTCCGACATCCAGCCACACAGCAGCGTGCCGGGAATGCCCGCCCACTCGTAGAAGAAATAGGCCCAGGAACTCTTGTCCACCGTGAAGCCCTTGGCTTCCTTGAGGTAGGTCGGCGCCCAGTCCAGCACGCCGTAGCGCAGCAGGTAGACAAACACGTTGGCCATGGCGATGTACCAGAGCATTTTGTTGCGCAGCACGTATTTGACGAAGATTTCCTTGGCGCTGAATTCGTTCTCGTGACTGTCGTCGTAGCCTTCCGGGTAGTCGTTCTTGTATTTCTCGATCGGCGGCAGGCCCACCGATTGTGGGGTGTCGCGCATGGTCACGAAGGCAAACACCGCAACGACGAGTGCGACAGCAGCGGGCACATAGAATGCCGCGTGCCAATCATTGAACCAGCCCATCCCCAATAGGAACAACGGGCCGATCAGGCCGCCGCCGACGTTGTGCGCCACGTTCCACACCGACACCACGCCGCCGCGTTCTTTCTGCGACCACCAATGCACCATGGTCCGTCCGCTGGGCGGCCAGCCCATGCCTTGGGCCCAGCCGTTGATGAACAGCAGGATGAACATCATGGTCACGCTGGACGTTGCCCAAGGCGCGAAACCGAACACGAACATCACCCCCGCCGAGACCAGCAAGCCGAAGGGCAGGAAGTAACGTGGGTTGGAACGGTCGGACACCAGGCCCATCAGGAACTTCGACAGCCCATAGGCGATGGCGATGGCCGACATGGCCAGGCCCAACTGACCACGGGTGTAACCCTCGTCGATCAGGTATGGCATGGCCAGGGAGAAGTTCTTGCGCAGCAGGTAATAGCCGGCGTAGCCAATGAAGATCCCGGCGAAGATCTGCCAACGAAGGCGTCGGTAGGTGCTGTCTATTTTTTCTTCAGGCAGGGTTGCCTGGTGTACAGCAGGTCGAAAGAAAGCAAACATTCAAGTGCTCCTGGTTCTTGTTATGGCGGCGGATGCGAATGTTACAGTTTCGTTACCGAAAATAGCATTGGTTCTTATCGCTTAAAAAGCGAAATTTTTCTGATTGAATGTTCTTAAACGAACATGTCGCTCAGGCATCGGCGAACGCCGTTGTAGGAAATGTCGCCACAGGCTTTTTTCATGCGGCGCATCGGTGGCTGCGGGGCAGGACAGTGGGAAACGTCCTTCACCCAAATGGGAAGTCTCGCTATTCAGCCCCAAGGCCGCGGCCTCTACTCTTTATATCTTTGCCAGGTCTGGCATTCAGGTGAGGGGTAAGGGCATGAGGTGGTGTGTGGTGATGCTGTTGCTGTGCTTGTCCGGTACGAGCGGGGCAGCGGATGTGTTGTTGGTGCCCGAACATAATCCCAAGCCGGATTACCCGACGACTCTGGTCGGGAAGGGCATCGCGGGTGTGGCCCGGGTCGGCTTCACGGTGCATGCCGATGGTCGTGTCGATGAGATCGCGATCCTGCACAGCGATCATCCGGATTTCGCCGAGGCCGCACGGGAGGCCGTGAGCCAATGGCGCTTCAAGCCATGGACGGTGGATCACGAACACCCAGCGCAGACGCACGTTATAGTGCCCTTCGAGTTCCGCCTGGATGGCTTACCACTGGATGCCAATAAATGGATCAAGACTTGGAAGTGCTCGGACATCAACGCACACGCCAAGGGCCAGCTATGGGTGCAGGACTTGCTCCCGTTCCACTACACACGCCTCTATTTATCCAATGTATTTCTCGTCAAACAGCTACCGGAAACCGAGCGCCTGGCCTTGATCGCCCGGTTCAACAGGCTCCTGCCCTCGATCGTGCAGCGTTGCGGGAGTTTTCCGGCGGCACGGTATGTGCGGATGCTGCCGGAGGAGATTCGTGAGTTGCTTTAGTGCGGGTCAATAGCGGTCCGGCGGTGGGAGGCCTGACCGCTTTGACGCATTCAGCGCACCTGCACAACCACCTTCCCCACCGCCTTGCGCTGCCCCAGGTCATTGATCGCCTGGGCGGCGTTGCTCAGCGGATAGACTTGGGACACCAGCGGCTTGAGCTTGCCCTCGGCGAACCAGCCGAACAGTTGCTGGAAATTGGCGGCATTGTCCTGGGGCTGGCGCTGGGCGAAGGAGCCCCAGAACACGCCCACCACGGCGGCGCCCTTGAGCAGGGCCAGGTTCACCGGCAGTTCGGGGATGCGTCCGCTGGCAAAGCCCACCACCAGCAACCGGCCGTTCCAGGCGATGGCGCGGATGGCCTGGTCGAACAGGTCGCCACCAACCGGGTCGTAGATCACATCGGCACCCTGGCCGTCGGTGAGGCGCTTGATTTCATCCTTCAGGCTGGTTTCGGTGTAGTTGATCAATTCGTCGGCACCAGCGGCCTTCGCCACGGCGAGTTTCTCCGCGCTGCTGGCAGCGGCGATCACCCGGGCGCCCATGGCTTTGCCGATCTCCACTGCCGCCAGACCGACACCACCGGATGCGCCGAGCACCAGCAGGGTTTCGCCGGGTTGCAGGTTCGCCCGTTGCTTGAGGGCATGCATCGAGGTGCCGTACGTCATGCTGAAGGCGGCGGCGGTGTTGAAGTCCATGGACGCGGGGATCGGCAACACGTTGTAGCCAGGTACCGCCACCTGCTCGGCAAAGCTACCCCAGCCGGTCAACGCCATCACCCGGTCGCCGACTTTCAAGTGGCTGACTTTCTCGCCCACCGCGTTGACCACGCCAGCGGCTTCGCCGCCAGGGGAGAACGGGAAGGGTGGCTTGAATTGGTATTTGCCCTCGATGATCAGCGTGTCAGGGAAATTCACCCCGGCGGCATGCACGTCCAGCAGCACTTCGTTCTTCTTGGCGACGGGGCTGGCGACGTCTTCCAGCACCAGCGATTCGGCGGGGCCGAATTCTTTGCACAGCACGGCTTTCATCAGGGCTATTCCTTTGGGAGTGATGGCCGATAAGTGTAGGTGTGAGAGACAACGGGTCAACGAGCATGCCCCGCCCTGATAGCCGGCCATAAGCTTGTGCTTGAACGGCGGGTCGGTATGCTGGGCCGCAAACCGGATGAGGAAATCAATTGTGAAAGCGTGGATCATGTTGATGCTGGCCCTGTCGTTGCCTGTGGCAGCGATGGCCGAAGAGGGCAAGGAAGCGAAGGAAGGCGAGGCGCCGAAGGTCAGCTACATCACCCTCAGCCCACCCTTTGTCGGCAACTATGGGCTCGACGGTACGGCGAAACTGAAGGTCTACAAGGCCGACGTGGCCCTGCGCGTGACCGGTGACGCCGCCGCTGCGGCGGTCAAGGCCAACGAGCCACTGATTCGCAACCAGTTGGTGGCGCTGTTCGCCCAGCAGACCACCGAGGCCATGAATAACCTGGAAGCCAAGGAAAAGCTGCGCCAGGAAGCGTTGAAGCAGACCCAGCAGGTGATGAACGACGAAACCGGCAAGCCGATGGTCGATGACCTGTTGTTCAACAACCTGATCATTCAGTAAACCGGCTCGATCGCAGCCTTTGGCAGTGCCCGGATCTCCTGGCGCTGCCCAAGGCTGCTTTTTTTCGTCAAGACGCCAGGCTTTTCCGAAACCGGGCCAGGGCGATTGCAAAGAACAATAGCCCGATGGCCGCCAGCGCCAGCAGGTCCGGCCAGATCACGCCAGTGCCGGCATCTCGGAACAGAATCGCCGCGCTGAGGCTGACGAAATGCGTCGAGGGCGAGCCCTGCATCACCCATTGCAACCATTGCGGCATGCTGTCCAGCGGTGTACTGCCGCCTGACAACAGCAGCATCGGGATGATGACCGGGATCGCCAGCAAACCGAATTGCGGCGTCGAACGGGCCAGGGTGGCGAGGAAGATGCCCAGTGAGGTGCTGGCGAACAGGTAGAGTGCGGTCACCAGCAGGAAGAGCACCATGGAGCCGGCGAGTGGAACCCCCAGGGCGAACTTGACGATGATTTCCAGCGACGCCCAGGTGCACAGCACCACCACCAGCAGGTTGCTCCAGATTTTCGCCAGCATGATTTCCAATGCCGTCAGCGGCAGCACCAGCAAGTGGTCGAGGGTGCCGTGTTCGCGCTCGCGCAGCAGCGCGGTCCCCGTCAGGATGATCGCCAGGATCGTGATGTTGTTGACGATCTGGATCACCGCCAGGAACCAGCCACCTTCCAGGTTGGTATTGAACAGCGAGCGCGTGGTCAGCCTCACGGGTGTTGCTTCGCTCGTTTGTGCCTGGCCGGCGTAGGTCGTCAGTTCCTGCTGGAAAATCCGTCCGATGTAGCCGGCGCCCATGAACGCCTGGCTCATGGCCGTGGCGTCGACGTTGAGTTGCAGCGTTGGTTCGCGTCCGGCGAGCAGGTCGGCCTGGAAGTTGGCGGGCACGTTAATGACAAAAGTGTAGCGGCCACTGTCCATGACCTTGTCCAGTTCGGCATAGGGCAAGGCCGCCGGGTGCTGGAACTCCGGCGGTTGCAGGACCTGGGCCAATTGGCGCGAAAGATGGCTCTGGTCTTCGTCCACCATTGCGACACTGGCGTTGTGGACGCCGATCACCGAGCCGGCGGCCGGCATGTAGATCGCCACCGTGAAGGCGTAGCCCAAAAACAGCAGCAGGACGGAGTCGTAGCGCAGGCTGGTCAGCTCCTTGAGCCCCAGACGCCAGATATGTGAAAGCGTGTTCATCAGGCCTCCTGCTTTTTCAGCATGATCAGGCTGAGCCCGGTGAAGCCCAGGAAAAACCCGCCCAGCGCCAGGCATTGCGGCCATAGCTGGCGCAGATCCAGGGCCTTGGTGAAGGTGCCGACGGCGATATCCAGGAAGTAACCGGCGGGAAACAACTGGCCCATCACCGAGGCGGCCCCTTCGAGGGACGAACGCGGCACGATCAGCCCTGAAAACTGGATGGTCGGCAGGCTGGTGATGATCATGGTGCCGAGGATCGCCGCGATCTGGGTGCGGGTGAACGCCGAGATCAGCATTCCCATGCTGGTGGTTGCCAGCACATAGAGCATGCCGCCCACCGCCAGCGTCAGGCCGCTGCCTTTGAACGGCACACCGAACAGCCAGCGGTTCATCGCTGTCAGCAGGGCGAGGTTGATCAGGCTGACCGCCAGGTAGGGCACTTGTTTGCCGAGCAGGAATTCCAGGCGGGTCAGCGGCGTGGCGTAGAAATTGGTGATCGAGCCCAGTTCCTTCTCCCGCACGATGCCCAGCGCCGTCAACATGGCCGGGATGAACGCCAGGATCAGCGCCATGACCCCGGGGCCGATGGCGTTGACGCTGACCACGTCCTGGTTATAGCGAAAGCGCGTCTCCAGCGTCGCGCCGGGTTGCCGGGTCGGCGCGCGGCTGCTGAATTCAGTCAATTGCTCAAGGTTGGCCTGGTGCACGGCCTGGACGTAGTTGCGACTGGTCTCGGCTCGAAACGGTATGCCGCCGTCCAGCCAGGCGCCCACCGTCGGCTGGCGGCCGGCGTAAAGGTCACGACCGAAACTGGGAGGGATTTCCAGGGCCAGTTTGATCTCCGAGCGCTGCAAGCGTCGGTGCAGCTCCTTTGCGTCGCGGATGATCGGCTGCTCTTCGAAGTAGCGTGAGCTGCGGAACGCTTCCAGGTAGGCACGGCTTTGCGGGCTCTGATCCTGGTCATACACGGCGAAGGCCAGTTTCTCCACATCGAGGGAAATACCGAAGCCGAACACCACCATCATGAACAACGCCCCCAGCAGGGCGAACGCCATCCGCACTTTGTCGCGCAGCAGCTCCTTGCCCTCCCGGCTGGCGACGGCCCACAGGCGACCGAGGCTCAGGCCGCGCCGGTCCCGGGGGGCGTCGGCACTGTCGAGGGTCACGGGGGCGGCGTCTTGCTGCGTCTCGCCCTGGGCTTTTTCCAGGCAGGTGACGAACGCGGCTTCCAGCGTCTGGCCGTTGAACTGCGCCTGCAAGGCCGCCGGCGTGTCACAAGCCAGGACCTTGCCGGCGTGCATCAGCGAAATGCGATCGCAGCGCTGGGCCTCGTTCATGAAATGCGTGGAAAGGAAAATCGTCACGCCCTGTTCGCGAGACAACTCGATCAGCAGCCGCCAGAAATCATCCCGCGCAGCCGGGTCGACACCCGAGGTCGGCTCATCGAGGATCAGCACTTCCGGGCGATGCAGCACCGCCACCGCCAAGGACAAACGCTGGCGCAGACCCAACGGCAGCGCGCCGGAAGGCTGCTCCGCCAGTGCCTGGAGATTGAAGCGCTGGATCAGTTCGTCGATGCGCTGGCGACTGTCCGTCGTGGGCAGGTCGAAGAGCTTGGCGTGCAGCGCCAGGTTCTGGCGCACGCTCAGTTCGCCGTACAGCGAGAAACTCTGGGACATGAAACCCACCCGCTTGCGGGTGGCGAGGTCCTTGGCGTTGACCGGGTTGCCCAGCAGCCGGGCACTGCCTTCGCTGGCGGGGATCAGCCCGGTCAGCACCTTCATGGTGGTGGTCTTGCCGCAACCGTTGGAACCCAGGAAGCCAAAGATCTCACCGCGACCAATCGCGAAGCTGACGTTGTCGACGGCGGTGAAATCGCCGAAGCGCAAGGTGAGGTCGTGGGCTTCGATGGCGATGTCGGCAGTGCCGGCGCTCCTGGGGGGAATCACCAGCGGTTCGGCATCGCGGCCGTTGTCGCCCTGGAAGTGGGTGAAGGCCGAGTCGAGCTTGCCGTCCGGGGTGACCTTGGCCAGCTCCGCACTCAAGCCCTTGGCGATCAGGCGACCGTTGTCGAGCATCAGGCAATGCTCGAATTGTTCGGCCTCTTCCATGTACGCGGTGGCGACCAGCAGGGTCAGTTGCGGGCGTTGTCGGCGCACGTCTTCTATCAGTTCCCAGAAGCGTCGCCGGGACAGCGGGTCTACGCCGGTGGTGGGTTCGTCGAGAATCAGCAGGTCCGGTTCATGGATCAGCGCGCAACACAGGCCGAGCTTCTGTTTCATGCCGCCGGACAGTTTGCCCGCCGGACGATCGGCAAAACGCTGCAGATCGGTGGCCAGCAGCAAGGTGCCCATGCGTTGTTCGCAGTCTGTCCGCGATAACCCGAACAGCGTGCCGAAGAAGCGGATGTTCTCGCGTATCGACAGGTCCGGGTAAAGGTTGCCCCCCAGCCCTTGGGGCATGAAGGCAATGCGTCGGTAGAGGGTATTGCGATGGCGTCGGTCGTCGATCGAGGCGCCGAGCACGTCCAGTTGGCCGTGCTGGAGTTTTTTCACCCCGGCAATCAGCCCCAACAGGCTCGATTTGCCGGCGCCGTCCGGGCCGATCAGGCCGCAGCGAGTGCCGACGGGCAGGCTGAAGGCGATATCGCTCAACGCTACCTGCTGGCCGTAGCGATGCTCGATGCCCGAAGCGTGCAATGCCTCGCCGAGGGCGCTGCTCATTGCAGGTTGGCCGGCCAATCGATGGGGGCGGTGCGCACATAGCCGGCGCCGGGCATGCCGGGTTTGGCCTGGGGCACTTCGCCGGGTTGGGTCAGGTGTACCTTGACGCGGAACACCAGTTTCTGGCGCTCATCACGGGTCTCGACTTCTTTCGGGGTGAACTGGGATTTGGCCGCGACGAAGCTGACCTTGGCCGGCAGCGGTCGCTCGGGCAGGGCGTCGAGCAGCAGGCGCGCTTGATCGCCCACCGCGAGTTTCCCGGCCACCGAGGCCGGCAGGTAGAGATTCATGTATTGGTCGTTCGGATCGATCATCAGCAACACCCGGCCGCCGGCGCCCAGTACTTCACCCGGCTCGGCCAGGCGCAACTGGATCACGCCGTCGAGGGGTGCCCGCAACGTGCTGTCATCTATTTCACTGGTGAGCTGCGCCACTTGGGCCAGGGTCGCGCCGATGGCCGCATTCGCTGCCGATACCTGGGCCCGGGCGGCGTTGACCGCGGCGTTGGCGGTGTCGACGCGGGCTTGTTGCTGGTCGATGACCTGGCCGCTGGCGTAACCGCGCTTGAACAGTTCCTGGGTCCGCTTGAGCTCCTGATGGGCGAGCAATTGTTCGCTCTGGCGCAACTGCACGTTGGCTTCGGTGGCCGCGAGGTTCTGCCGGGCACGCACGACTTCGGCTTCGGCCTGGTTGCGCTGGGCCTCCAGGGTGCGGGTGTCCATGCGCGCCAGCACTTGGCCCTTGATGACGTTGTCGCCTTCGTCGACATGAACTTCGGCCAGGCGCCCGGGCGTCTTGCTGGCGATCTGGACCTCGGTGGCCTCAAGGCGGCCGTTGCCCATGCTCAAGCCTTCCGGCAGGCGATCGTGGCGTGACTTCCAGTAGCCGAAACCGCCGGCGGCCAGCAACACGGCCATCAAGGCAAAGGCAAAAAAACGCGAGGTACGATGGTTCGTCGACATGTCCGGCATCCTGCGGCTATAGCATCGAAGTCTGCGCGATCAATGGCCGATCCAGCTTGATATCCATCAACTCATTGGCGATCAGCGCAGGGCAATCACCGCGGCCCATTGTTCGGCCGTGACGGGCATCACCGACAGTCGCGAGCCTTTTTGCACCAGTGGCATTTCAGCCAGGGCGGTCTGTTGCTTGAGGTAGTCGAGCTTCAGCACATGGGGAAACGTTTCGACATGGGCCACGTCGATCGCGCTCCAGGGGTTTTTGTCCGGGCCGGCCTTGGGGTCGAAGTAATGACTGTCGGGTTCCAGCGCTGTCGGGTCGGGGTAGGCTGCGCGGACAATCCGGCCGATCCCGGCAATGCCTGGCTCGGGGCAACTGGAGTGGTAGAAAAAGAACGCATCGCCCTCCGCCATGGCCCGCAGGAAATTGCGCGCCTGGTAGTTGCGAACCCCGTCCCAGCGTGCCTGGCCGAGCGTTTCCAAACCTTGGATGGATAATTCGTCGGGCTCGGATTTCATCAGCCAATAGGCCATGATTGCTACTCCTTGGCGGTGTTGAAAAAAATAGTTCAGCGATTTTATGACAAACCGACAGTCGGTTGACGCCAGAGTTTGCGTGTCGGGGCCGGTTGCCGCAAAATGCCGGCCTTCCAAGCTTGACGCTGCTGCACGGCCAATAAGAAAACCGCTGCTGTCATCGTGTGTGATGTGCCTTGAGGGGGGCAATCGATGAAACGCAAACCGGATTTGTTGTGGATCTTGGTCATTCTGTTCGGTCTGGGTGTCGTGACCACGGGTTACGCCCAAAGCCTGTGGGCCAACAAGGCCGATGCGCCGGTGGAAATCACCCAGCCCGCGCCATCGCTCAAACGCTGAACCCGCTTTCCTGGCGCCGCTGACTACCGCGGCGTCTATCCTGCGATATACCAATGCCTGTCGCTGACCGTTCCCTGCAGCGGCACGTCCCAGCTTGCCTGCGCCAATCGTTCGACTTTCTGGCATTCATGGGCCAGCCCCAATAGCGTCGGCTTGCGCCACTGCTTTCGTCGCGCCAGATACGCCAGGCTGCGGTCATAAAAGCCGCCGCCCATGCCCAGCCGCCCGCCCGCATCGTCAAACCCCACCAATGGCAACAACACCAGGTCCAGCGTCCAGACCTTGCGTTGCCGGGCGATGTTCTTGCGTGGCTCGGGGATGCGAAACCGATTGGGCTGCATTTTTTCGCCGGGGTGGATGCGCTGGAACACCATCTTGGTCTGCGGCCACGGGCTGAGCACCGGCAGGTAAGTGGCCTTGCCCCGGCGTTGGGCTGCGCGCAGCAGCAGGCGTGGGTCGATCTCGCCGTCGTTGGGCAGGTACAGGGCGATGTGCTTCGCGCGGCGAAACAGCGGATGCTGGGCCAGTTGTTTGTACAGTCCGCGGGCGGCTTGCCGTTGCTGGGCGGGCGTCAGGGCACGACGGGCCTGGCGCAGCAGGCGTCGAAGTTGCGGGCGGGGCAGCAGCGCAGGTTCGGTCATATCAGTGCTTCACGCAGTGGCGATGCCACAGCGTAACCGCAAAACAGGCTGCTCAGAAATGCCGGCGCCGGAAACGACAATGCCAGTCCACATGGACTGGCATTGTCTGGAATCAGGCTCCCCGGATGAACCGCTGTCGGCTTAGCCCTTGAACCCGAAAGTTCAAGGTGGAAGTTGCAGGGGGCGTTAAGGCTTTCCGTCAAGCGGACATGCACACCGGCCCCAACGTGCAACCCCCGTGGTTGTGCGTATCGGCTCAGGGACATCACCAACTGGCAAGCACCCCAGGGAGTGATGCGAGTATACCCCAGGCAGTCTCGCGAATCAGCCTTTGCTGACGTCTGGATCGGTGGCGAGCACCAGATCCACCCGATCGAGCAGGTCGCGCACCTGTTCACGGGTCGAGCCGCTGACCTGCAGGTCAGGCGTATCCTGGCGATGCAACAGGTCGTGGGTGATGTTCAAGGCGGCCATCACCGCGATGCGGTCGGCACCGATGACTTTGCCGCTGCTGCGGATTTCGCGCATCTTGCCGTCCAGGTAACGGGCGGCGCTCACCAGGTTGCTACGCTCTTCCTGGGGGCAGATGATTGAATATTCTTTGTCGAGGATCTGCACGGTAACGCTATTGCTTGAACTCATGAGTCTTGCTCCAGGGCCTTGAGGCGCGAAATCATCGATTCGACCTTACGCCGGGCGATTTCGTTTTTTTCAATGAGGTGCGCGCGTTCCTCGCGCCAGGTTTTTTCCTGAGCTAATAGGAGTCCGTTTTGGCTCTTAAGTTGCTCGACCCGGTCAATTAGCAGTTCGAGTCTGGCCATCAGCGCTTGCAGGTCGGTGTCTTCCATTGTGTCCACTGAAGATTGTGTCTGATGGAGGGTATGGGTCGCACAGCCTCTGATAGTCTTGGCGAGTCTGTCGATGTAGGATACAAGGCCTCCATTCTAGACATAGCGCCGTCTGGCGCCTAGCTGCCCATGCCCATTCAGAATTCCCCGTATCAAGCATTCGCCACCCTGCTGAGCACCAGCGGTCATCCTGTCTCGCCCGCCGAACTGCATGGCCTGTTGCTCGGCCGCAGTTGCGCCGGCGCCGGTTTCGATGCCGCCGGCTGGTTGGCCGACGCCGCCGAACTGCTGGAAGGCGAGCCGGCGGACAACGTCCGCAACGCGCTTATCGGCCTGCAGGAAATGGTCAAGGGCGAGCTGACCAGCGACGACATGACCGTCGTCCTGCTGCTGCCCACTGACGACGCCCCTTTGGCTGAACGCGCCGCGGCGCTGGGCCAGTGGTGCCAGGGCTTCCTCGCCGGCTTCGGCCTGACCCGCCGCGAATACGCGCTGAGCGACGAGGCCAAGGAAGTGTTGCAGGACCTGGCCGCGATCTCCCAGGTCCAGGATGCCCTGGAAGAATCCGATGACGGCGAAAGCGACTACATGGAAGTGATGGAGTACCTGCGGGTCGCACCGTTGCTGCTGTTCACCGAGACCAAGAAAACCGATGCAGCGGCCGCCAAGCCGTCCTTGCATTAATTTTTAGAGGGAACCCCGTCTGCCCATGATTCATATCCCGAAATCGGAATACAGCCGTCGCCGCAAGGCCCTGATGGCGCAGATGGAACCCAACAGCATCGCAATCCTGCCCGCCGCCGCCGTTGCGATCCGCAACCGCGACGTCGAGCACGTCTATCGCCAGGACAGTGACTTCCAGTACCTCAGCGGCTTTCCCGAGCCGCAAGCGGTGCTGGTGCTGATGCCGGGCCGCGCCCATGGCGAATACATCCTCTTTTGCCGCGAGCGCAACGCCGAACGTGAGTTGTGGGACGGCCTGCGCGCCGGCCAGGAAGGGGCGATCCGTGACTACGGTGCCGACGACGCGTTTCCCATCACCGACATCGACGACATCCTGCCGGGCCTGATCGAAGGCCGCGACCGGGTGTATTCGGCCATGGGCAGCAACCCGGAATTCGACCGGCACCTGATGGAATGGATCAACGTGATTCGCTCCAAGGCCCACCTCGGCGCCCAGCCGCCGAACGAGTTCGTTGCCCTGGATCATCTGCTGCATGACATGCGCCTGTATAAATCGGCGGCAGAAGTGAAAGTGATGCGCGAAGCGGCGCGGATTTCCGCCCAGGCGCACATCCGAGCGATGCAGGCGGCGCGCCCGGGGCTGCATGAGTTCAGCCTGGAAGCCGAGTTGGACTATGAGTTCCGCAAGGGCGGGGCGAAGATGCCGGCCTATGGTTCGATCGTCGCGGCGGGGCGCAACAGCTGCATCCTGCATTACCAGCAGAACGACGCGCTGCTCAAGGATGGCGACCTGGTGTTGATCGACGCCGGCTGTGAAATCGACTGCTACGCCAGCGATATCACCCGTACCTGGCCGGTCAGTGGCAAGTTTTCGCCCGAGCAGAAGGCAATCTACGAAGTGGTGCTGGCTGCCCAGGAAGCCGCGTTTGCCCAGATCGCGCCGGACAAACATTGGAACCAGGCCCACGAAGCGACGGTGCGGGTGATTACCGAGGGGTTGGTGCGCCTTGGGCTGCTGGAGGGTGAGGTGGACGCGTTGATCGCCAGCGAGGCCTACCGGGCGTTCTACATGCACCGCGCTGGCCACTGGCTGGGCATGGATGTGCACGACGTGGGTGAATACCGCGTTGGTGGCGAGTGGCGGGTACTTGAGGTCGGCATGACGCTGACGGTGGAGCCGGGCATCTACATCGGCCCGAACAACCGCAGCGTCGCGAAAAAATGGCGCGGCATTGGCGTGCGTATCGAGGATGACGTGGTAGTGACCAAAACCGGTTGTGAAATCCTGAGCCACGGCGTACCGAAGACGGTCGCCGACATCGAGGCCCTGATGGCCGCTGCCCGGACGCAAGCGGCATGAGCCGGGTCAATCTGGCGATCGTCGGCGGCGGCCTGGTCGGCGCGAGCCTGGCGCTGGCCCTGCAGGCCGGTGCCAAGGCCCGGGGCTGGAAGATCATGCTGATCGAGCCCTTCGCCCCCGGCGATGCCTGGCAGCCAAGCTACGATGCCCGGTCCTCGGCATTGTCCTATGGCGCCCGGCAGATTTATCAACGCCTGGGTGTCTGGCAGGAAATTTCCCGCCGCGCCGAGCCGATCAAGCAGATCCATGTGTCCGACCGCGGACGGTTTTCCACGGCGCGGCTGTCGGCCATGGAAGAGGGCGTGCCGGCGCTGGGCTACGTGGTGGAAAACGCCTGGCTCGGCCAGTGCCTGTGGCAAGGCCTGGACCCGGAGGTGGTCAGTTGGCGTTGCCCGGCGCAGGTCACCCGGATGGAACCGCTGGTCGGCGGTTATCGCCTGACCCTCGACGACGAAACCACCCTGGAATGCGACCTTGCCGTACTGGCCGATGGCGGCCGCTCCGGCCTGCGCGAGCAGTTGGGTATCGGCGTGCGCAGTCGACCCTACGACCAGAGCGCCTTGATCGCCAACATCACCCCCAGCGAAGCCCACAACGGCATGGCCTTCGAACGTTTTACCGATGACGGCCCGATGGCCTTGCTGCCGCTGCCGGAGAATCGTTGCGCGCTGGTCTGGACCCGCCAGGGCATGGACGCACAACGGCTGGCGGCCCTCGACGAGCGCAGTTTCCTCAGTGAATTGCAGGGTGTATTCGGCTATCGCCTGGGCACCCTGAAACAGGTGGGCGTGCGACATCTGTACCCGCTGGCGCTGGTGGAGGCCGAAGAACAGGTCCGTCCGCACCTGGCGATCCTGGGCAACGCCGCCCACAGCCTGCACCCGATTGCCGGGCAGGGGTTCAACTTGTCCCTGCGCGATGCCCAGGCTCTTGCCGATGCTCTGCTCGACAGCGAAAGCGAGCCGGGGGATTTTGCCGTGTTGCAAGCCTATCGCGAGCGTCAGCGAATGGATCAGGCCTTGACCGTGGGCTTTTCCGACCAGGTCACGCGGCTGTTCGCCAGCAACCTGCCGTTGGTGTCCCTGGGCCGTAACCTCGGCCTGTTGGGCCTCGACTTGCTGCCGCCGGCCAAGCGCTGGTTCGCCCGTCAGGCCATGGGGCTGGGGACGCGTCCCGATGCTTGAGGCCGGGGCTGTCATTTCTTTTCATGGGCGGCTGATGTCGCCAGCAAAACAGGCTTAGAGCATGGAATTGCGTGCAGATCTGCTGATTGTCGGCGCCGGTATGGTCGGCAGCGCCCTGGCGCTGGCGTTGCAGGGCAGTGGCCTGCAAGTGCTGTTGCTCGACGGCAGCCCGATGAGCGTCAAACCCTTTGATCCCCAGGCCGCGTTCGAGCCGCGGGTCAGTGCCTTGTCGACGGCCAGCCAGCGGATCCTCGATCGCCTGGGCGTCTGGGACGGCATCACCGCCCGCCGCGCCAGCCCCTATACCGACATGCACGTCTGGGACGGCAGCGGCACCGGGCAGATCCATTTCTCGGCCGCCAGCCTGCACGCCGAGGCGCTTGGGCACATCGTTGAAAACCGTGTTGTGCAGGACGCCTTGCTGGATCGACTGCATGACTGCGACCTGGGCCTGCTGGCCAATGCCCGGCTGGAACAGATGCGTCGTTCCGGTGACGACTGGCTGCTGACCCTGGCCGATGGCCGCACGTTGCGCGCGCCCCTGGTCATCGCTGCCGATGGCGCGAATTCCGCTGTGCGCCGCCTGACCGGCGTCGCCACGCGCGAATGGGATTACCTGCACCACGCCATCGTCACCAGCGTGCGCAGCGCCCGGCCGCATCGAATGACGGCCTGGCAGCGTTTTACCGACAACGGTCCGCTGGCGTTCCTGCCACTTGAGCGTGACGGTCAGCACGATTGGTGCTCGATCGTCTGGTCCACCACCCCCGGTGAAGCGCAGCGCTTGATGGCGCTCGATGAAACTCAATTCTGCAGCGAACTGGAACGGGCCTTCGAAGGCCAACTCGGTACGGTACTGAGTGCCGACCCGCGCCTGTGCGTGCCGCTGCGCCAACGACATGCCAAGCGCTATGTGGCCGAAGGGCTGGCGTTGATCGGCGACGCGGCCCATACCATTCATCCGTTGGCCGGGCAGGGCGTGAACCTGGGCTTCCTCGACGCCGCCGTGCTGGCCGAAGTGCTGTTGCAGGCGGTCGGGCGTGGTGAACGACTGGCAGACGTGAAGGTGCTGAGCCGCTACGAGCGGCGACGCATGCCCCATAACCTGGCGCTGATGGCGGCGATGGAGGGGTTCGAGCGCTTGTTCCAGGCCGATCCGCTGCCGGTGCGCTGGTTGCGCAACACCGGGCTGAAGCTGGTGGACCGCATGCCTGAGGCCAAGGCGTTGTTCGTGCGCGAGGCGCTGGGGTTGATTGGGGATTTGCCGGATCTGGCCAAGGCCTGAGAGGTGTATTGGGGCTTATGGCCCTATCGCGGGCAAGCCTTGCTCCCACAAACTCTTGCACACCACAGGTGTGCAATGTGGGACAAGCTTTTGTGGGAGCAAGGCTTGCCCGCGATGACGGACGCAAAAACACGGCACATCTCAAAGCTGCAACATTTGGAAATGTGTCCAACCATTGTTCGATTGAGATGCCAAATGTGAGTCCTTATCATTTGCGCTTCGCTCACCATCCAGAGACCGCTACCATGTTGGCAACCAAGCGCCTGCTGTCCGCCCTCGCCTTGACCCTGATCGGCACCACTGCCGCCCAGGCCGCCGATGAGGTGGTGGTCTACTCCTCGCGTATCGATGAACTGATCAAGCCGGTCTTCGATGCCTACACCAAGAAAACCGGCGTGTCGGTGAAGTTCATCACTGACAAGGAAGCGCCGCTGATGCAGCGGATCAAGGCCGAAGGCGAGAACGCCACTGCCGACCTGCTGCTTACCGTCGATGCCGGCAACCTTTGGCAAGCCGAGCAGATGGGCATTCTCCAGCCGTTCACGTCGCCGGTGATCGACGCCAACATCCCGTCCCAATATCGCGCCTCTTCCCACGCCTGGACCGGCTTGAGCCTGCGGGCGCGGACCATTGTCTACTCCACCGAGCGGGTTAAACCCAGCGAATTGACCACCTATGAAGCGCTGGCTGGCAAAGAGTGGGAAGGCCGCCTGTGCCTGCGGACCTCGAAGAAGGTCTACAACCAGTCCCTGACCGCCACGCTGATCGAAACCCACGGGGCGGAAAAAACCGAGGAAATCCTCAAGGGCTGGGTCAAGAACCTGTCCACCGACGTGTTCTCCGACGACACCGCGCTGCTTGAAGCAATCAACGCTGGCCAGTGCGATGTCGGCATCGTCAACACCTACTACTATGGCCGCCTGCACCAGCAGAAGCCGGACCTGAAGGTGAAGCTGTTCTGGCCGAACCAGGCCGACCGCGGCGTGCACATCAACCTCTCGGGCATTGGCCTGACCAAGCATGCACCGCATCCGGAAGCCGCGAAGAAACTGGTGGAGTGGATGACCACGGCGGAAGCGCAAAACATCTTCGCCGACGTGAACCAGGAATTCCCGGCCAACCCGAAAGTCGAGCCGTCCAAGGAAGTGGCAGCCTGGGGCAAGTTCAAGGCTGATACCCTGCCGGTGGAAGTCGCGGGTAAGCGCCAGGCCGAAGCCATTCGCCTGATGGATCGCGCTGGCTGGAACTGAGACCTGTGGTGAGGGAGCTCGCTCCCGCCGGGCCTGTAGGAGCTGTGTAGGAGCTGTGTAGGAGCTGTCGAGTGTAACGAGGCTGCGATCTTTCCCCAGACACTTGAATCTCAAGCGAAAGATCAAAAGATCAAAAGATCGCAGGCTTCGCCAGCTCCTACAGAGCCCAGCGGGAGCAAGCTCCCTCGCCACATGACCGTTTGTTTAACGAGAGTATTCCTTGGCCCACCCCGCCCAACGCCGCTGGTATCCCCTGGTCTTCGCCATCGCCGCGCTGGTCCTGCTGCCCCTTAGCGTCTTGTTACTGTCCTGGCAGAGCATCGACCAACAGATCTGGTCCCACTTGTGGGATACGCAAATGCCACGCTTGTTGGGCAACACCCTCACGTTGATCCTTGGCGTGGGTGTCGGTGTGACGTTGCTGGGTGTCAGTCTCGCCTGGCTCACCAGCCTGTGTGAGTTTCCGGGACGCCGTTGGCTCGATTGGGCTCTGATGCTGCCGTTCGCGATTCCGGCCTATGTGTTGGCGTTTGTCTTCGTGGGCCTGCTGGATTTTGCCGGCCCCGTGCAGACGCTGATGCGTGAATGGTTCGGCAGCGGCCTGCGCCTGCCCCGGGTTCGCTCCACCGGCGGGGTGATCCTGGTGCTGGTGCTGGTCTTTTACCCTTACGTCTATTTGCTGGCGCGCAGTGCCTTCCAGGCCCAGGGCAAGGGCTTGATGGAAGCCGCCCGGGTGCTCGGGCAATCGCCGTGGCAGGCGTTTTGGCGCGTGGCGCTGCCGATGGCCCGACCGGCCATCGGTGCGGGCGTGGCGCTGGCGCTGATGGAAACCCTGGCGGATTTCGGCGCGGTGTCAGTGTTCAACTTCGACACCTTCACCACCGCCATCTACAAGACCTGGTACGGCTTCTTCAGCCTCTCCAGCGCAGCCCAGTTGGCCAGCCTGCTGTTGCTGGCGGTGATGCTGGTGCTCTACGGCGAACGCCGGGCTCGCGGCGCTCATCGAGCCAGCAACGAGCGGCCCCGGGTCAAGGCGTTGTACACGTTGCGCGGTCTCAAGGCCGTGGCAGCCAGCAGTTGGTGTTTCCTGGTATTCGCCTGTGCCTTTGTCATTCCGGTGCTGCAGTTGGTGGTGTGGTTCTGGCAACGCGGTCGTTTCGACCTGGATGAGCGTTATGCCGGGCTGATCGTCCACACCCTCTACCTCGGCGGCCTGGCGGCGCTGGTCACCGTTTGTGTGGCCTTGCTGCTGGCGTTCGCCCGGCGGCTGGCGCCGACCCGGCCGATTCGTGCCGGTGTCGGCCTGGCGAACCTGGGCTATGCCTTGCCCGGTTCGGTGCTGGCGGTGTCGATCATGCTTGCGTTCAGCTACCTGGACCGTGAGCTGGTCATCCCGCTGTCGAGCTGGCTCGGCGGGGCAGGCAAGCCGTTGTTGCTGGGTAGCCTGTCGGCGCTGCTGCTGGCGTACCTGGTGCGCTTCCTGGCCGTGGCCTACGGTCCGCTGGAGAGCAGCCTGGCGCGAATTCGTCCGTCTTTGCCCGAAGCTGCACGCAGCCTTGGGGTCAGTGGGCCACGACTGTTTTTCAAAGTGTATCTGCCGTTGCTGTTGCCCGGCACCTTGAGCGCGGCGTTGCTGGTGTTCGTTGATGTGCTCAAGGAAATGCCCGCCACCCTGCTGATGCGCCCGTTCGGCTGGGACACGCTGGCGGTGCGGATCTTCGAGATGACCAGCGAAGGGGAGTGGGCCCGCGCCGCGCTGCCGGCGCTGACGTTGGTACTGGTGGGGTTGTTACCGGTCATCGGATTGATACGACGTTCGGCCCATCGAAACAGCTAGGTGTCAGTCCCACCTCATGCGGCTACAATGCGCGGCATTCGGTGCGGTCCGTCTGTCGGACCGGGCAACTGAGAACGTCAGAAAACTCCTTTTTTTCAGACGTTCGCGCTACTCAGTGTCCGTCCGCACCTTCGCCAAGCCCGGAAGGAGAAACCCATGGGACAGCGTACGCCTCTGTATGACCTTCATCTCGCCCTTGGCGCGAAGATGGTCGATTTTGGCGGTTGGGATATGCCTTTGCACTACGGCTCGCAAGTCGAAGAACACCATCAGGTGCGTCGCGACTGTGGAGTGTTCGATGTCTCCCACATGACCGTGATCGATGTCGCGGGCGTCCAGGCCAAGGTCTGGCTGCAGCGCTTGCTGGCCAATGACGTCGATCGTTTGCAAGACACAGGCAGTGCCTTGTACAGCGCGATGCTCAATGAGCGCGGCGGCATCGTCGACGACATGATCATCTACCGGGTCGAGGACAGCTATCGGCTGGTCTTCAACGCCTCGACTCGCGATCAGGATCTGGCCTGGATGCAGGCACAGATCGGTGATTACGACGTGCAACTGCATGAGCGCCCCGAGCTGGCGATGCTGGCGATCCAGGGCCCCCAGGCCCGGCAGAAGATTGCCGAACTGGTGACCCAGCCGCGTGGGCAAATCATCCAGCAACTCAAGCCTTTCGAAGGTCGCGTCGACGGCGAATGGTTCATCGCCCGGACCGGCTACACCGGCGAAGATGGCCTGGAAATCGTCCTGCCCGCCCAGGAGGCCCCGAGTTTCTTCAATGACCTGGTAGGTGCTGGCATTTCGCCAATTGGCCTCGGCGCCCGTGATACCTTGCGCCTGGAGGCCGGCATGAACCTCTACGGTCAGGACATCAACCAGGACGTTTCGCCGCTGGCCTCGAACATGGCCTGGAGCATCGCCTGGGAACCGGCGAGCCGTCAGTTCATCGGGCGCGGTGCGCTGGAAGCCGAGCTTGCCAGCGGTGTGCAGCACAAACTGGTCGGGCTGGTGCTGGAAGAGCGGGGTGTCTTGCGCGCCCATCAGGTGGTTCGCATCGCCAATGTTGGCGAAGGGGAGATCACCAGTGGTAGTTTTTCTCCTACGCTTAGCAAGTCGATCGCCCTGGCACGTGTTCCGATGGCTACGGCTGACCGGGCCGAGGTGGAAATTCGCGGTAAGTGGTACCCGGTACGGGTGGTCAAACCGACCTTCGTCCGCCATGGCAAAACCCTGATCTAACCTTTTGCGGCGGGCCGCTGGCCGCTGACACTTTCTCTTGAGGACACAGAATATGAGTGATATCTCTGCCGAACTGCGTTTTGCCGAAAGCCATGAGTGGGCACGCCTGGAAGCTGACGGTACCGTCACCGTAGGCATCAGCGATCATGCGCAGGAAGCCTTGGGCGATGTGGTATTTGTCGAGCTGACTGAAGTCGGTAAGGTCTTTGGCGCAGGTGACCAGGCCGGTGTGGTCGAGTCGGTCAAAGCTGCTTCCGATATCTATTCCCCAATTGCAGGTGAAGTGATCGCGGTCAACGAAGAGCTGAGCGGCTCGCCTGAGCTGCTCAACTCTGATCCGTACGGCGCCTGGATCTTCAAGCTCAAGCCAAGCGACAAGGATGAGCTGGACAAGCTGCTCGATGCGGCAGGTTACCAGGCCGCTATCGGCGAATAACCCGGATCCAATGTGGGAGCGGGCTTGCTCGCGAAAGCGGTGTGTCAGTTTCAGTGTTGTTGACTGATACACCGCTTTCGCGAGCAAGCCCGCTCCCACACAGGGTACTGCGTACAGCCTGATAATATTTTCGGGCAAAAAAATGCCGCTCCCATCGAGCGGCATTTTTTATTGGCCGGAAATCAGTCCTGGGCGACGGCGTTTTTCGCCAGGATCGCGTTGGCCAGTTCCATGTCGGTGGCTTGCAGGCCTGGGTTGTCGGCACGCACTTTCTGCATCGCCGCTTCCAGGTAGGGGCCACGGATACCGCCATCACTGGCGACGAAGCTGCCGGCGTCGTCCTGAGCCGCGACGATCAGCTTGTTATCCTTGAAGGTCAGGTAGGTGGAACCGGTGGTCGCACCGGATGAGATGACGTTACGCCAAAACGTGTCGGCCATTGCCGAGCCAACAGGAAGAGACAGCAAGGCTAGGGTAGCGACAGCAAGTTTGAGACGCATGATAGGTGACTCCACTGGGTTAACTATGACGTTGGATTACCTGCGCCTCTATTCAGTTCCATGCCTTGTCAGTCAGCCCGTTCCACCTGCAGCACCGCGCCATCTTGCGCCACCACCCTGACCCGCGTGCCCACGGACGACTCGGGCCCCTTGGCCAGCCAGACACTGTCGGCCACCTTGATCTTGCCACGGCCATCGACAATCGCTTCATGAACCTGGAAGACCTTGCCGATCAGCTCTTGCCCGCGCAGGTTCAGGTGCGGCTGATCGCTTTCGCGCACCGCGCTGCGCTGGCGTCGCCACCAGTACAGCGCTGTTGCGATGGCGAACAGGCCGAACAACAGGAACTGCAGCTCCCACGGCATCTGCGGCAGGATGAACGTGAGCACGCCGACCGCCGCGGCGGCCATGCCGATCCACAGCAAGTAGCCGCCGGCGCCGAACACTTCAAGGATCAGCAGGATGACGCCCAGCGCCAGCCAGTCCCAGTACGACATGTTTTGCAGGAACACCCACATATGCGCGCCTCAGGCTTTCTTGCTGTCGAAGGTGGCCCTGACGATCTCGCCGATGCCGCCGACCGCACCGATGACCTGGCTGGCTTCCAGCGGCATCAGGATCACCTTGCTGTTGTTGGCGGAAGCCAGTTTGCCCAGCGCATCGATGTACTTCTGCGCGACGAAGTAGTTCACCGCCTGGACGTTGCCGTCGGCAATCGCCTGGGACACCACCTGGGTGGCCAGCGCTTCGGCTTGTGCCTGGCGCTCGCGGGCCTCGGACTCCAGGAACGCGGCCTGGCGGCTGCCCTCGGCCTCGAGGATTTGCGCCTGCTTCTTGCCTTCGGCGGTGAGAATCGCCGATGCGCGCAGGCCCTCGGCTTCGAGGATCTGGGCACGCTTGATACGTTCGGCTTTCATCTGCCCCGACATGGCGGCCATGAGGTCGGCCGGCGGGCTGATGTCCTTGATCTCGATCCGGGTGATCTTGATCCCCCACGGCGCTGTGGCTTCATCGACGGTGCGCAGCAGTTTTTCGTTGATACCGTCGCGCTGGCTCAGCATCGCGTCCAGCTCCATGGACCCCAGCACGGTACGGATATTGGTTTGCAGCAGGTTGCGGATGGCGTGTTCGAGGTTGTTGACCTCGTAGGCCGCCTGGGCCGTATTGACCACCTGGAAGAAACACACGGCGTCGATCTGTACCGTGGCGTTGTCGGCAGTGATGACTTCCTGGGGCGGGATGTCCAGCACGCTTTCCATGACATTGATCTTGCGCCCGATGCGATCCATCACCGGGATGATGATGTTCAGGCCGGGCTTGAGCGTGTTGGTGTAGCGGCCGAACCGCTCGACGGTCCATTGGTAGCCCTGGGGCACGACCTTGAAACCCATGAACAGGATGGCGACCACGAGGCCGATGAAAAGTAAAAGTACACTACCGATCTGCATGACGGTTCCCTGTGCGAATTGAGATGGACCTGCGAGCCCTGAGTGTAGGGCACGCGGCCAGTATCATCACTCTGTGGGAGCAAAGCTTGCTCGCGAGGCAGGCGCCTTGCTTCCCCGGGAGACCGCGTCATTTTCATCGCGGGCAAGCCTTGCTCCCACAGCCTTTCGCCACAGGTGCTGCCACAGCTACTTCTGCTCGCTCTGTGGCGTCACCCGCAGCACTTCCTCGACCGTGGTCAAGCCTGCCGCCACCTTTTGCGCCCCCGACAGCCGCAGGCTGCGCATGCCTTCCTTGAACGCCTGGCGGCGCACTGCCAGCAGGTCGGTGTCGGGGTGGATCAAGGCCTTGACGCTGTCGGTCAGTTGCATGATTTCGTAGACGCCGGCGCGGCCGCGGTAACCGGTGTCACGGCATTCCAGGCAGCCGACGGCCTGTTGGGCATTGCTCGGCAGCGGCGCCTGCCAGGGCCGCGTCAGGGTTTGCCAGTCATCTTCATCCAGGGTCAGGGGGGCCTTGCATTGCGGGCACAAGGTGCGCACCAGCCGCTGGGCCATGACCCCGAGCACGGTGGCCTTGATCAGGTAATGGGGCACTCCCAGCTCCAGCAGGCGACTGATGGCGCTCGGCGCGTCGTTGGTGTGCAGTGTCGACAGCACAAGGTGCCCGGTGAGCGCCGCCTGGATCGCCATCTCGGCGGTCTCCAGGTCGCGGATCTCACCGATCATGATGATGTCCGGGTCTTGCCGCATCAGCGCCCGCACCCCGGCAGCGAAGGTCAGGTCAATGTTGTGCTGGACCTGCATCTGGTTGAAAGAGGCCTCGACCATTTCAATCGGGTCCTCGATGGTGCAGAGGTTCACTTCCGGCGTCGCCAGCTTCTTGAGGGTGGTATAGAGCGTGGTGGTCTTGCCGGAACCGGTAGGCCCGGTCACCAGGATGATGCCGTTGGGCTGGCGGGTCATGTCCTGCCAGCGGCGCAGGTCGTCGGCGGAGAAGCCGAGTTGGTCGAAGTCCTTGAGCAGCACTTCCGGGTCGAAGATCCGCATGACCATTTTTTCGCCGAACGCGGTGGGCAAGGTCGACAGGCGCAATTCCACTTCGCCGCCGTCCGGGGTCTTGGTCTTGACCCGGCCGTCCTGGGGTTTGCGTTTTTCCGCGACGTTCATCCGCCCCAGGCTCTTGAGGCGGCTGACGATTGCCATCGTGACCTGCGGCGGGAACTGATAGACGGTGTGCAGCACGCCGTCGATGCGAAATCGCACGGTGCCCTGTTCGCGGCGCGGTTCGATGTGGATGTCACTGGCGCGCTGCTGGAAGGCGTACTGGAACAGCCAATCGACGATATTGACGATGTGGGCGTCGTTGGCGTCCGGCTCCTGGTCGCTGGCGCCCAGGTTGAGCAACTGTTCGAAATTGCTCAGGTTGCTCGGCTGCTGGTCGACCGTGGTGGCGCCGCTGACCGATTTGGCCAGGCGATAGAACTCCACGCTCAAGCGCTGGATGTCCACCGGGTTGGCGATCACCCGCTTGATCGGCAGCTTGAGCACGTGGGTCAGGTCGGCTTCCCAGCTGTTGACGTAGGGCTGTGCGCTGGCGACGGTGACGGCGTCACGATCGACCGCCACCGCAAGGATCTTGTGGCGCTGGGCAAAGGCGTAGGACATCAAGGGCGTCACGGCCGCGACGTTGATTTTCAACGGGTCGATGCGCATGTAGGGCTGGTCGGCCTGCTGGGACAACCACAGGGTCAGGTTCTCCAGGTCCAGGCGCTTGCCGGGCCGGCTGAGGTCGTCCAGGTGCTGGTTGGCGATGAACTCCAGCGGATGCAACTGGCTATTGGCGCTGTGGCGTCGGCGGGCGTTCAGCGCGGTTTCGGCTGAGTCCTGGCTGATGAGGCCCTGGGTGACCAGTTGGCGCAGCAGATCGTTGAGGTCCAGCCAGCGGTCCTGAGTGGCGTGTTTGGTGGACATGCGGGTTCCTATTGGACAATTGCAGCAAAGCCGCGATACAGACGCCTCGGCGTCCTCGCTCGGTCTGCAAAAGAATAGTCCCGACGCTGTAGACCGTTGGGCCACTACCCGACCAATGCGTTGCGAAATTTTGCCCGTGGACGCTCATCCCGCTGCGTGGGCCGGCCCAACGTGCGCAATATCAGCGTCTTGCAGGTCCACCGAGCAGACGCTGATCAGGTTACGTAATTTTTCAGCGATGACCTGGGCACGGTGCCAGCTCAGCCCGTCCATGACGATGTCCAGCGATAGCATATCGCCTTGGCGTTCGGCATGAACCCGCTGCGGCGTCAGGCCCTGCAAGGCAAACAGGTTCAACGCCCGACACAGTAAATCCGGCTCGGCTTCGGCCAATATCTGGTACTGCACCCGGCAATGGGTATTGGCGGCGTGCCAGACGTCGGCGCGGGTCGGGGCGATGGCAACGGCTTCGAGTGAGGGCATGTTCGGTCTCCTTGGTGGCGGGAGAAATATTTACATGCGATGCGGGGTATTTCTTATCTAAGATGAGTGATTCTGGCGATGTTTTGAATCGCTTGATTCTCTAAAACAATCATTTCGGGTTTGATCATGCACAGCGAACTGGATAGCTACGACCGCAGGATACTGGCGCTGCTGCAGGAGGATGCCTCGCTGTCCAGCGCGCAGATCGCCGAGCAGGTCGGCTTGTCTCAATCGCCGTGCTGGCGGCGGATCCAGCGGATGAAAGAGGAGGGCATCATTCGCGGCCAGGTGACCCTGCTGGATCGCAAGAAAATCGGCCTCAACACGCAGATCTTCGCCGAAATCAAACTCAACGCCCACGGCCGTTCGAACTTCACCGAATTCACCGAAGCGATCCGCGGCTTTCCCGAAGTGCTGGAGTGTTACGTGCTGATGGGGGCGGTGGATTTTCTGCTGCGCATCGTCACGGCGGACATCGAGGCGTATGAGCGATTCTTTTTCGAAAAGCTGTCGATGGTGCCGGGGATCCAGGAAGTGAACTCGATCGTGGCGCTGTCGGAGATCAAGTCGACGACGAGTTTGCCGGTGCTGCGGTAGTTGAATCTGAGGTGAATTCACCGGCCCCTTCGCGAGCAAGCCCGCTCCCACAATGGGCCTCTACCGTACACACATGTTGTGTTCGCTGAAGATCCAGTGTGGGAGCGGGCTTGCTCGCGAAAGCAATATACCCGACGCCGAAGATATCTCGGTTACAGGCGCAGCAAAGTCTTCCAGGCCCGATTCTGGTAAACCGCAATCGCCTGTTGCTTGCGCGCATCCAGCGTTTCGTCGGTGATCGGTTGGTTGGCCAATTGCGCCAGTTTGTTCAGTTCACCGTAGAGGCGATCCATTTCCGGGATCTCCAGCACATGGCGGGCGTGGTGCAGCCAGGCCTGGATGCGTTCGATGCGCGGCAGTTGCTCGGCGAGGTCTTCCGGCTGCTGCTGATAGCGTTGCAGTTGCAGGGACGAGGATTCTTCGCCCAGCATGCGCGGCAGCCAGCTGCCCAGTTGCGCCGCGCCCTGGCGATTGCCACGGGTGTTGCGCTCGGCGGCCCAGCTGCGCGCCAGCAGCCAGCGTGAAGTGTTGAGGGAAAACAGGCCCCAGCGCGGGTCTTGCAGCTCTTCAAGGAACTGTTCCGGTGCCGCCTTGCGCACGTCTTCGTCATCCAGGCCGGCTTGGACCAGTGGGCGCCAGTCTTCCAGCAGCGCGTCCAGGGCCTGGCGCAAGTCGTGGGTCGATTGACGCGGCGCGGCCTGGCCGAGGCTGCTGAGCAGGGCACGCAGTTCGGCGAGGTTTTCCACCCAGTCCTGCAGCAGGCGCCAGTGGCCGTTGAAACGGTATTGCTCGGCCAGCCGTTGGCTGCTGCCGAGCAGATGCCAGCTCAGCGCGGCGAAGGCGTCATCCAGTGGCGTTTCGGCGGTCAGTTGCGGGGCCGGCAGGCTCAGGGCGTAGCTGCCCGCGTCATACAGGCGATAGCCACGCTCGGCCTTGCTGATGTCGCAGGGCATCAAGGGCAGGGTCGCGGCCAGCTCGGCGGCCAGTTCCAGCAGGGCGGCGGGCTCGCCTTCGCGCAGTTCCAGCTCCAGTTCGCAGATTTCTTCCTTCTGCTTACCCACCACCACGTGGCCCAGGTCCAGGGCGGCTTCGATGACCACCTTGCTTTTGCCACGGCCCCAGGCGATTTCAGCGCGTTCACGAACGAAATCGGTGGTGAAGATGGCCTTGAGGGTTTTCTTGTCCAGTTCGGCCAAGGCCTCGGGCCAGCATTCGCCGTCGAGCTTCTTCAGGTCGAGCTTGGCCTTGGGCAGGTGCCAGTCGTATTCGTTGCGCTCGGACAGGCCGGCGACGCTCTGGCCGCGGGTCTTGAGGGTCTGGATCACTTCTTCGCCATCGCGACGCAGGCGCAGGGCGACCTTGGCCTGGGCCAGGTCACGCTCCGGCGTGTCGAAATACTGGTTCATCAGTTCGTGGCGTTCCCAGCCACTCTTGTTGCGTTTTTTCAGCAGCGGATGCTCGCGCAAGGCTGCCAGGGTCTCGCGGCTGACGCGGAGTTTGATTTCGGTTTCTTTCTGCATGGCCGGAAAATCCAGGGATCGGGTGTGCAGCCGGGGGAAGGTGTGGCTGCCAAGGCCGTGCAGTGTACAGGACTCACCCGCCCTAGGTTTATTCCTGGGGCCAGATGGTTCTATGATGAACGTCAATCTGTAAGCCCGGAGTCAGCGATGCCTTTGCCGTCCATGAAAGATCAATTCGCTGCCCTGATCGCCGCACCTTCGGTCAGTTGTACCCAGCCTGGGCTGGACCAGTCCAACAGTGCCGTGATCGAGCTGCTGGCAGGCTGGCTCACTGAGCTGGAGTTCTGCTGTGATATCCAGCAGGTCAGCCCTGGCAAATTCAACCTGCTGGCCAGCTTCGGCAGCGGCCCCGGCGGCCTGGTACTGGCTGGCCACAGCGACACGGTGCCGTTCGACGGCGCGTTGTGGCAGACCGATCCGCTGAAGCTCACCGAGGTCGATGGCCGCTGGGTGGGCCTGGGCAGTTGTGACATGAAGGGTTTTTTCGCCTTGGTCATCGAAGCGGTCAAGCCGCTGCTGGACCAACCGTTCAAGCAACCGCTGCTGATCCTCGCGACCTGTGACGAAGAAAGCTCCATGTCCGGCGCCCGGGCCCTGGCCGATGCCGGCCGACCACTGGGGCGCGCGGCGGTGATCGGTGAGCCGACCGGCCTGCGGCCGATTCGCCTGCACAAAGGCGTGATGATGGAGCGCATCGACATTCTCGGGCGCAGCGGCCATTCCTCCGATCCGAGCCTGGGCCACAGCGCGCTGGAAGCCATGCACGATGCCATGGGCGAATTGCGCGGCCTGCGCCTGCAATGGCAGCGTGAGTTCCGTAATCCGCAGTTCACCGTGCCACAACCGACGCTGAACTTCGGTTGCATCCATGGTGGCGACAATCCCAACCGCATCTGCGGCCAGTGCTCCATGGAATTCGACCTGCGACCCTTGCCGGGCATGGATCCGCAGGTGCTGCGGGCGGCGATCCAACAGAAGTTGGACCCCATCGCCGAACGCCATAAAGTCAAGATCGACTACGCACCGCTGTTCCCCGAAGTGCCACCCTTCGAGCAGGCCGAAGACTGCGAGCTGGTACGGGTGGCCGAGCGACTCACCGGCCATCGTGCCGAAGCAGTGGCGTTTGGCACCGAAGCGCCTTATCTTCAGCGCCTTGGCTGCGAAACCCTGGTGCTCGGCCCTGGCGATATCGCCTGCGCCCACCAGCCGGGCGAGTACCTTGAAATGTCACGTTTGCAACCTACCGTACAGTTGTTGCGGCAGTTGATCGGCCATTACTGCCTGACGCCGGCCACGGCCGGTTAAATTGCGCCCTTGCGGGGCCGTATTCATCACATGAGGAGAGCGCGCGTGTCGCCAAGCCTGTTCCGACGATAACCACCAGCCCCGTTGTGCGTTCTGTTTCGTCTTTGTTTTGGCTGTTATTTATTACAGGTCCAGGTTCATGCCCGAATACGTCAATTGGCTTCGTCACGCTTCGCCCTACATCAACGCCCACCGCGATTGCACCTTCATCGTCATGCTGCCCGGCGACGGGGTGGAACACCCTAATTTCGGCAACATCGTCCATGACCTGGTGCTGCTGCACAGCCTCGGCGTGCGCCTGGTGCTGGTCCATGGTTCGCGCCCGCAGATCGAGACCCGCCTTGCTGCACGGGGCCTCACGCCCCATTACCACCACGGTATGCGCATCACCGATGCGGCGACGCTGGAGTGTGTGATCGACGCGGTCGGCCAGTTGCGCATCGCCATCGAGGCACGCCTGTCCATGGACATGGCGTCCTCGCCCATGCAGGGCTCGCGGCTGCGGGTCGCCAGCGGCAACCTGGTCACCGCGCGTCCCATCGGTGTGCTCGAAGGCGTGGATTATCACCACACCGGTGAAGTGCGCCGGGTCGATCGCAAGGGCATCAATCGCCTGCTGGACGAGCGCTCCATCGTGCTGCTGTCGCCGTTGGGTTATTCGCCCACCGGCGAGATATTCAACCTGGCTTGTGAAGACGTTGCCACCCGCGCAGCCATCGACCTGGCGGCCGACAAACTGCTGCTGTTCGGTGCCGAGCAGGGGCTTATTGGTGAAGACGGGCGGTTGGTGCGCGAGTTGCGCCCGCAACAGGTCCCGGCCCACATGCAACGCCTGGGCAGCGACTATCAGGCCGAATTGCTGGACGCGGCGGCCCAGGCCTGTCGGGGCGGCGTCGCCCGCAGCCATATCGTCAGCTATGCCGAGAACGGTGCGCTGCTGGCCGAACTGTTCACCCGCGATGGCAGCGGTACGCTGGTGGCCCAGGAGCAATTCGAGGTGGTGCGCGAAGCGGCCATCGAAGACGTCGGCGGCCTGCTGGACCTGATCAGCCCGCTGGAAGAACAGGGGATTCTGGTGCGTCGCTCCCGCGAAGTGCTGGAGCGCGAAATCGAACAGTTCAGCGTGGTCGAGCGCGAAGGCATGATCATCGCTTGTGCGGCGTTGTACCAGATTGCCGATTCGGACGCCGGGGAACTGGCCTGCCTGGCGGTGAACCCGGAATACCGCCACGGTGGCCGCGGCGATGAACTGCTGGAACGGATCGAAACCCGGGCCCGCGCCCAAGGGCTCAAAACGCTGTTCGTACTGACGACCCGAACTGCCCACTGGTTCCGCGAACGTGGCTTTGAACCCAGCAGTGTCGAGCGCCTGCCGGCGGCGCGGGCGTCGCTCTACAACTATCAGCGTAATTCGAAGATCTTCGAAAAGGCCCTGTAACCCCCTGGTCATTCCTACCTGCGTGGGACTGTCGCAGGTTGCGTCTTTTTGATTTCAGACAATGAATCGTCAGACGCATAGCGATCAAGATCGCAACCTTCGCAGTTCCCGGCGCGTAGCCAATGAGCATCAAGAGCATGCCTCTACGCCGGGGATTACCTTTTTGGGAGGTCCCGACAGAAAACCATTCAGTAATCAGCAGGCTGGCCGATACGCCGGGTCACGGTTGACGAAGCTTGGATGGCGGCTATATTTCCAAATGAGCTGAAAACTGCTGAAACAATTCTTTTTGGGATTATAAAGAATCCATTATCCTGCGGGCCGATGTAGAGGGGTTAGACCATAGTCGTAGTGATAAATGCTTACGATTGACTTGTTAGTCACGGTCTGGCGCTAATCGCGCATCCGCGGATTCCGGGCGTTCGATCCGGAGCCAAAGACACACAAGAATTAGAAAACGAGAGGAGCGAAGCATGAACAAGTCCACCTTGGCCCTGGCTGTGGCCGTTGGGGTTCTGGCGCAGCAGGCAGGCGCCGCCGGTTTTATCGAAGACAGCAAGGCGTCTGTCAGTTCTCGTACGTTGTATTTCAACAACGACAACCGTGAAACGGGCAGCGAGGATCTGCGCGAAACGGGCACCGGCCTCAAGTTCGACTACAAGTCTGGCTTCACGCAAGGTGTTGTTGGTTTCGGTATCGACGCTCAGGCACTGGTTGGTATTCGTCTTGATGGGGGTAGGGGCCGTAACAACGGCTCCTACATGCCAGCCGATACTGATGGTTCGGCGGTACATGAGTGGAGCCGTTTGTCCGGTAACGTAAAGGCACTTTTCTCCAAAACCGAAGCCCACGTGGGTGGCGCCCTGGCACCTAACCTGCCGATCCTGGTTGCCAACGACGGCCGTCTGCTGCCACAGACCTTTGAAGGTGGCACCATCACCTCCAAGGAAATCGACAACGTTACTTTCAACGCTGGTCAGTTGGAACACGCCACAGGTCGTGCATCGAGCAACAGCACCGGTCTGGCAGTGGCGGGCGGTACCGAGGAAAGCAACCAGTTCCGTTTTGGCGGTGCTGACTGGAAGGTCACTAAAGACCTGACCCTGCAGTACTACTACGCGAACCTGCAGGATTACTACAAGCAGCACTTCCTGGGCGCGGTACACGTTTTCCCGATCAGCGAAGGTCAATCCTTCAAGACCGACCTGCGCTACTTCGACAGCAGCTCTGACGGCCGTAACGGCGACGCAGGCTATCGTTTCAACAACAACAATGGCTATGCCAAGAACGCGGGCGAGGTCGATAACAAGACCTGGAGCGCGATGTTCACTTACACCCTCGGCGGCAGTGCCTTCCTGTTGGGTCACCAGCAAGTCGGCGATGACGGTGGCTTTGTCTACCTGAACCAGGGCAGCGTAGTTGATGGCAACGGTCGCCCCGAAGGTGCCGGTGGCTCGAGCTTCTACCTGTTCACCGACAGCATGATCAACGGGTTTGTCCGTGCCGGTGAAAACACCACCTTCGGCCAGTACTCCTACGACTTCGCTTCTCTGGGCGTTCCAGGCCTGAAAGCTGCGGTTTCCTACCTGCGCGGTGACGACGTCAAAACAGTCTCCGGTGCAAGCGAGTACTCGGAGTGGGAGCGCGACATGCGTGTGGATTACGTAGTCCAGCAGGGCGCGTTGAAAGGCTTCGGTACTACTGTGCGTCACGGTAGCTACCGCAGCGGCGGTGTTGGCGATGACCAAGATCAGACTCGCGTAATCTTCAACTACACTTACAACTTCATGTAAGACGTAGCGAAGTAAAAAAAGCCCCGCCCGGCAACACGCCGGACGGGGCTTTTGCGTTTCGGGTCTGGCCCACCCCTGTAGCCTTCCCCGAACCTTCTCCTCTTTTCAGCAACTCGAGGCCTTCTCGAAACCTCGGAAATGATCTTGGGCCGCTATGCGTTGTGGCGCCAGTGAACAGTTTTTTATATTCCCTATAGATCTAGATAAATGGATATTTATTCTTTTTAAAGCAATCCAAACCGGTGCAAAGTTGGGCTCACAACAACCTCATCCAGGAGCCGCACCATGAGCCTCAGACTCGGCGATATCGCCCCCGACTTCGAACAGGATTCCAGCGCCGGCAAGATTCGCTTTCACGAATGGCTCGGCGACAGCTGGGGCGTGCTGTTTTCCCACCCGGCGGACTTCACTCCGGTGTGCACCACCGAGTTGGGCCTGACCGCCAAGCTCAAGGACCAGTTCGCCCAGCGCGGGGTCAAGGCCATTGCCCTTTCGGTCGACCCGGTGGACTCGCACCACAAGTGGATCGAGGACATCAACGAGACCCAGAACGCCGTGGTCAATTTTCCGATCCTGGCCGATGCCGACCGCAAGGTGTCGGACCTGTACGACCTGATCCACCCCAACGCCAGCGACACCTTGACCGTGCGCTCACTGTTCGTGATCGACCCGAACAAGAAAATCCGCCTGACCATCACCTACCCGGCCAGCACCGGGCGCAATTTCAACGAAATCCTGCGGGTGATCGACTCGCTCCAACTGACCGACAACTACAAAGTCGCCACCCCGGCCAACTGGCAGGACGGTGATGAAGTGGTGATCGTGCCGTCGCTCAAGGATGAAGAGGAACTCAAGCAGCGTTTTCCCAAGGGCTACCGCGCCGTGAAGCCTTACCTGCGCCTGACCCCGCAGCCCAACCGCTGAAGCAAAACCTGAGCCCGCAATGATCGTTCCCACGCTCTGCGTGGGAATGCAGCCAGGGACGCTCTGCGTCCCAAAGCCGAACGCGGAGCGTCCGTTGAGGCGTTCCCACGCAGAGCGTGGGAACGATCAGTCAAGCGCGCTCCTGCATAGATGACTGTGCACCAAGGGTTTTGGCCGTTTCGACGGCCTTTTTTTATTGCTTAAAGAGAACGAGTTTTATATCTCCAAATTGCATAACCAAATGAATAAATATGATTTAAAGATATATGAATCCCCTGTTATGGTTTGACCCATGCAGCGAGATCGCCCACCGCGAATCGCACGTGACAGTTAAGGAATAGCAGGCATGTTGGTCGTCTTACTCGGTGGCAGCCCCAGCCAACGCTCCCGCTCCGGGGTGCTGCTGGAGCGGTCGCAACGCTGGTTGCAGCAGCAAGGTGTGGAAGTGGTGAGCTATCAGGTGCGCGACTTCCCGGCCGAAGATCTGCTCCATGCCCGCTTCGACAGCCCGAAGGTGGTCGACCTGCTCCAGCAGATCGAAAATGCCGACGGCCTGTTGATTGCCACGCCGGTGTACAAGGCGTCTTTTTCCGGTGCGCTGAAGACTGTGCTGGATCTGCTGCCTGAGCGCGCCCTGGCCCATAAAGTGGTGTTGCCGATGGCAACCGGCGGCAGTATCGCCCACATGTTGGCGGTGGATTACGCCCTCAAGCCGGTGTTGTCTGCGCTCAAGGCCCAGGAAATGCTCCATGGGATCTTTGCCGAGGACAGCCAGATCGCTTATGGCGAAGGCAGTGCCCAGGCGCAATTGACACCAGCATTGCAACAGCGTCTGGACGAGGCGCTGGAACAGTTTTTCAGCGCCATGGCCCGTCGGCCCAGGCCGCTGGACCCCAGTGTATTGAACGAACGTTTGTTGAGTGCTCGCTGGAGCATTTGAACCCCGAACACCCTGATTCAACTCACCTTACTCAGCCGCCAACGGCCCAGCAGGTGCAGCCAAAACCCCACAGCAAAAAGGAGAGGCGCCATGCGCACTGTCATTTTGCGTCGCGGGCTGGTCGCTCTGTTTGCTGCGGCTGTGTCCCTCGGCGCCATTACTCAAGCTCAAGCCGAGACCTTGCGGATCGGTTATCAGAAGTACGGCACCCTGGTGCTGCTCAAAGCCAAGGGAACATTGGAAAAACGCCTCGCCGCCCAAGGCGTGGACGTGCAATGGACCGAGTTCCCCGGCGGCCCGCAGCTGCTTGAAGGCTTGAACGTCGGCTCCATCGACTTTGGCGTGACCGGTGAAACCCCGCCGGTGTTTGCCCAGGCCGCCGGCGCCGACCTGCTTTATGTCGCCTACGAACCACCGGCGCCCACCAGCGAAGCGATCCTGGTGCCCAAAGGTTCTTCCATCCAATCGGTGCAAGACCTCAAGGGCAAGAAAGTCGTGCTGAACAAAGGCTCCAATGTCCACTACCTGCTGGTGCGGGCGCTGGAGGATGCCGGCCTGAAATATTCCGACATCCAGACCATTTTCCTGCCGCCGGCCGACGCCCGCGCCGCGTTCGAACGTGGCAGCGTGGACGCCTGGGTGATCTGGGATCCGTACCAGGCGGCCGCCGAACAGCAGTTGCAGGCACGCACCCTGCGTGACGGCAAAGGCATCGTCGACAACCACCAGTTCTACCTTGCCACCAAACCCTATGCGCAAAAAAATCCCCAGGTCATCACGACGCTGGTGGAGGAGGTGCGGGCAGTGGGGGAGTGGTCCAAGGCCAACCCTGAAGACGTGACCAAGCAAGTGTCGCCGTTGCTTGGCCTGCCGGCGGACATCACCCTGACGGCGGTGAAACGCCAAGGCTACGGGGCGTTGTTCCTCACGCCGGAGGTGGTGGCGGCGCAGCAGAAAATCGCCGACAGCTTCTACCAGCTCAAATTGATTCCCAAACCCTTGAGCATCAAGGACGTGATCTGGACGCCGCCGGCGGCCGTTGCGAACGCGCAGTAATTCGATCCCTTAGGAGACCACTCCATGAGCCTCAATATTTTCTGGTTCCTGCCTACCCACGGCGACGGCCATTACCTTGGCACTGCCGAAGGCGCCCGCGCCGTTGATCACGGTTACCTGCAGCAGGTCGCCCAAGCGGCGGATCGACTGGGTTTTGGCGGCGTGCTGATCCCCACCGGGCGTTCCTGCGAGGACTCCTGGCTGGTGGCCGCTTCGTTGATTCCGGTGACCCAGCGCCTGAAATTCCTCGTTGCCCTGCGCCCCGGGATCATTTCCCCGACGGTGGCGGCGCGTCAGGCTGCGACCCTCGACCGGTTGTCCGGCGGGCGGGCGCTGTTCAACCTGGTGACCGGCGGCGACCCGGATGAGCTGGCCGGCGATGGCCTGTTCCTCGACCACGAGCAACGCTACCAGGCATCGGTGGAATTCACCCGCATCTGGCGCCGGGTGCTGGAAGGCGAAACCGTGGATTACGACGGTGAGCACATCAGTGTGAAGGGCGCCAAGCTGCTCTATCCACCGATTCAGCAACCGCGTCCGCCGCTGTATTTCGGTGGCTCGTCGGAAGCCGCCCAGGATTTGGCAGCCGAGCAGGTGGAAATGGTGCTGACCTGGGGCGAGCCGCCCGCAGCCGTCGCGCAAAAGATCGAACAAGTACGGGCCAAGGCTGCGAAATTGGGGCGCACGGTACGCTTCGGCATTCGCCTGCATGTGATCGTGCGGGAAACCAATGCCGAGGCCTGGCAAGCGGCCGACCGGCTGATCTCTCACCTGGACGACGACACCATCGCCCGTGCCCAGGCGTCCCTGGCGCGCTTCGATTCGGTGGGCCAGCAACGCATGGCCGCGCTGCACGGTGGCCGTCGCGACAAGCTGGAAGTCAGCCCCAACCTCTGGGCCGGCGTCGGTCTGGTTCGCGGCGGTGCCGGTACGGCGCTGGTGGGCGATGGCCCGACCGTGGCGGCGCGGGTCAAGGAATACGCTGACCTTGGCATCGACACCTTTATCTTTTCCGGTTATCCACACCTGGAAGAGTCCTACCGCGTGGCGGAACTGTTGTTCCCCCACCTGGACGTCGAGCGCCCGGAATTACCGAAAAGCCAGGGCTATGTGAGCCCGTTCGGTGAAATGGTCGCCAACGATATTCTTCCCAAAGCCGCGTCCCAGAGCTGAGGCGGCCATGAAGAAAATCATCCACACCCTCGCGCCCTGGGCGGTGCCGCTGCTGTTGCTGGCGGTATGGCAACTGTCGGTGTCGGCCGGCTGGTTGTCCACGCGGATCCTGCCAGCACCCGTGGCCGTGATCGAGGCCGGGGTCAACCTGGTGCGCAGCGGCGAGATCTGGACGCACCTGGCGATCAGCGGTTGGCGGGCTGCGGTGGGCTTTCTGATCGGCGGTGGCATCGGCCTGACCCTGGGCTTCATCACCGGTTTGTCGAAATGGGGTGAACGTCTGTTGGACAGTTCCGTGCAAATGGTCCGGAACATCCCGCACCTGGCGCTGATTCCGTTGGTGATCCTGTGGTTTGGCATTGATGAGTCGGCGAAGATTTTCCTGGTGGCGCTGGGTACGTTGTTCCCGATCTACCTCAACACCTACCACGGCATTCGCAACGTCGACCCGGCGCTGGTGGAAATGTCCCGCAGCTACGGTTTGTCCGGCTTCAGGCTGTTTCGCCAGGTGATCCTGCCTGGCGCCCTGCCTTCGATCCTGGTGGGTGTGCGCTTTGCCCTGGGTTTCATGTGGCTGACGCTGATCGTGGCGGAAACCATCTCGGCCAGCGCCGGCATCGGCTATCTGGCGATGAATGCCCGGGAGTTCCTGCAGACCGATGTGGTGGTGCTGGCGATTCTTCTGTATGCCGTGCTGGGCAAATTGGCTGACCTTGCCGCTCGTGGGCTTGAGCGGGTCTGGCTGCGTTGGCACCCGGCCTACCAAGTGAACAAGGGAGGTGCCGCATGACCGCCCAACAACCTCCGCGCCTGCTGCGTGGCATCCCGCTGGCGGTGCGCAAGCTGCAAAAAACCTTCGGCACACGCCAGGTGTTGCGCGACATCGACCTGCATATCCCGGCCGGGCAGTTCGTGGCTGTGGTCGGTCGCAGTGGCTGTGGCAAAAGTACCTTGCTGCGGTTGCTGGCCGGGCTCGATCAACCCACCGATGGCCAACTGTTGGCGGGCTCGGCGCCGCTGAGTGCCGCGCAACAGGACACGCGGTTGATGTTCCAGGAAGCGCGTTTGCTGCCCTGGAAAAAAGTCATCGACAACGTCGGCCTCGGGCTCAAGGGCAACTGGCGCCCGCAGGCGTTGCAGGCACTGGAAGCCGTCGGCTTGGCCGACCGCGCCCATGAGTGGCCGGCGGCGTTGTCCGGTGGGCAGAAACAACGAGTGGCCCTGGCCCGCGCGCTGATTCATCAGCCACGCCTGTTGCTGCTCGACGAACCCTTGGGGGCGCTGGACGCACTGACCCGTATCGAGATGCAGCAACTGATCGAAAACCTCTGGCAGCAGCACGGCTTCACGGTGTTGCTGGTGACCCACGACGTCAGCGAGGCGGTAGCGATTGCCGATCGGGTGATCCTGATCGAGGACGGCCAGATCGGCCTCGACCTGCCCATCGACCTGCCACGCCCACGGGTTCGCGGCTCTCATCGCCTGGCGAGCCTGGAAACCGAAGTCCTCAACCGTGTGCTGTCCTTGCCCGGCCAACCGCCGGAACCCGAACCCGTTTCACCCTTGCCTACGCAATTGCGTTGGGCGCAATAACTTCATCCAGACAGGAATCGACACCATGACTATCAAAGCCATCAACGTACGCAACCAGTTCAAAGGCACCATCAAGGAAATCGTCGAAGGCGACGTGCTGTCGGAAATCGACGTGCAGACCGCGTCGGGCATTGTCACGTCGGTCATCACTACCCGCTCGGTCAAGGAGTTGGAACTGGCGATCGGCAGCGAAGTGATTGCCTTCGTCAAATCCACCGAGGTGTCTATCGCCAAGTTGTGAGCGATGCGTCACCCGCAGCCCCGGACGGCGTGAGCCCTTCGGGGCTTTTATCAGCACCAAACAGATGACTGGCGCGTTGAGCAGGTTGATTCGTCAACGCATCAATGAACGCGCTGTTATCGCAACCAGCCCTTGCGCTTGATATAGACAAGTGGGAGAACCGCAGCTGAAAGTGTCAGCCCCATCGAATAGATGAAACCGTGCTCCCACGAAAGCTCTGGCATCACCGCAAAGTTCATACCGTAGAATGTGCCGACCAGCGTGGGTGGCAGGAAAACGGCCGTAATGATCGTGAATACCTTGACGATCTGATTCTGTTTTATGTTGAGAATGTTCGTCACGGCGTTTTGCAAGTAGCGGACTTTTTCGTGTTCGAAGTAGGCATGCTCCTTGACCCCAGCGACATCGGCTGCAAGCTCATTCACCAGACCCTGCAAATCAGCTTCGGTGGTGTTGTCCACTTCGCTGCTTAGATATCGCACTGTGCGTGCAAGGGATAACTGTGCCTCAATACAGAGAGAAATCAGTTCTTCCTTGTCGTTGAGCGCGCGCATCGTTTCGACCAAGTCCGGTACCCCTAACTCCTTGCCGTTCGCATTATAGCCATCGGATATTTCGGAAATTTCTTCGGCACTCTTTTCCAACTCATCGGCAATACGATCGATGACAGCATCAGCGCCGTCATTGGCCATCTGCAGCAGTGCTCGCAGCATTGCCTTGGGGCTCTGGGCGTTGGCAGGTTTGCGGCGCAAGCGTTGCAGGGCTACATCAAAAGGGTGGAAATCCGCGTCGTCGCAGAGAATCGCTACTACCTGCTCACCCAAGACGAAGGTTACACCTCCAAAATGCGGAGCCCCGTTGGCATCCAGTGCAAGCAACTTCGAACGCATGTATAGAAACTGGCCGTCCTCTACGACGCTGCCGTTCTTCTGGTCGGTTTCAATGCCAAAGCGCTGCTGCAAGCACGCCCGCTCTTCGAGTGTCGGTGTGTTCACCTCAAGCCAAACAACGTCTCGATCATGCTCCGGCTGAGGTAGCCCCTGAGCGATAGAAAGGGTTGCGTGATTATTGATAATGCTGCGGATCATGTCTGATTACTCGTAGGCTGGTCGTATATGAGCAAATGCCCCTACTTGGACGCTGGGTTGAGTTCGCTATGAGAGGGCGAGGTCGATGATGTTGTGGTTTCCTGATCCGGTGGCTGCATGTAATGCACCGCCGTCATGACTATTGCCAGCAGCAGATACAACACAATCACTGCAACGATTACTTCGTTCTCAAGGCTGGTGCGGTTTGGCGGCTTCTTTTTCATGGCAAACTCCTCGGTTCGTCTCTACGAGAGGGGATAGAAATACCGGGGAAGGGGTCATGGCGTCCCCGGTGAGTGCTAAAACGCAAGGTTATACGTGATCGGCAGGGCGATTATTCGTCTTGCAGATTGCTGTTGAGTAACTGCCAGCGTACGGAACTTACACCTTTTTCCAGGCTCACCCGGCTAGCCAGTTGCTCTAGTTGAGCCGGGCTCGCAGGCGTGCCGACAAGTTCTGCGCGCACTTCGAGCTTGTCTGGGTTGGCCAAGTCTTCGCTGTGTAGTGGTCAACTAATCCCGGACACGACGTTAAGATTTTCCTCGGCCCGCGCTGGCGCCAACCCATCGTTGAATTGGTGAGGCCGAATCCAGTTGTAGCGATGCATCAAAAAATGGCTGATATCGC